>CBIHQA010000049.1:0-13573 GCA_966211475.1 uncultured Neisseriales bacterium | reverse complement strand
CCCATCCAGTACCTCGGCGCAGCTGGACGCCGGCAAGCAAGCAGCGGGACGGCTACTGGAGCGGTTCCAAGCCCTGGCGAAACAGGATGCAACCGACGGCCTGTTTGCCACACTGGTCCGGCAAGCTCGCGAATACGCCCGCAATGACCCGGCGGTGATCATTGCCAACGCCATCGGCTTTCTCACTCAGTCGTACGAGGCGACGGCCGGACTGATCGGCAATACGCTGCTGCGACTGGCGCGAACCGGCGTCCCGCCAGCGGGCGACCTGGCCACGCTGATCCGGCAGGTGCAACGGGACGATCCATCCGTCCAGAACACCCGCCGATTCGTTGCCGAGGATACGGTGGTGGCCGGCCAGCCGATGCGGGCTGGCGACGTGATTCTGGTGGTGCTGGCCGCCGCCAGCCACGACCCTACTGCAAAGGAGCAAACGACCTTCGGCTTTGGCGACGGCCGCCACGCCTGCCCCGGCAAAAGCCTGGCCACCACGATTGCCGAAGCCGGCGTGGCCCGCCTGCTGACCGACGGCCTGCCACTACACACGCTGGCCGACCGGGTCCGCTTCCGCCCCTCGGCCAACGCCCGCATTCCGATGTTCACCGGAGACGACGCATGAACCTCATCGACACCGCCCGCCGCGCCCAACGCTTCCATGCGCTGCATCACACCGACCGGCCGCTGGTCCTGCCCAATGCCTGGGACGTGATCACCGCCCGGCTATTCGAAGACAGCGGTTTTCCGGCTGTCGGCACCACCAGCTTCGGCATCGCCCGGGCCCACGGCTTCCGCGATGGCGAGAGCGCCGCGATGGAGGTCACCCTCACCATGGTGGCCCGCATCGCCGCCGCGCTCGACGTACCACTGACCGTGGACCTGGAAGCCGGCTACGCCGACACGCCGGAGGAGGTCGCGACAAATGGCCGTCGCTTCATCGAAGCCGGCGCGGTGGGGTTCAACCTGGAAGACGGGCAAGCCGACGGCGACACACCATTGGCCGACCCCGGCCTGCAGGCGGAAAAGATCGCCGCCTTGAAATCGGCCGGCGAGTCCTTGGGGGTGCCGGTTTTTATCAACGCCCGGACGGATGTGTTCTGGCTGCGCACCGCCACCGGCCCGGCGGCACTGGACGCCGCGCTGGCCCGGGCCGAGCGCTATGTAGCGGCGGGAGCCGACGGCATCTTTCTGCCGGGCCTCACCGAACGGGAGGGGATTATCCAGGCAATGGACCGCATCGGCGTGCCGATCAACCTGCTCGCCGGGCCGAACACGCCATCGCTGGAGACGCTGGCCGAACTGGGCGTGCGCCGCCTCAGCTTGGGCTCTGGGCCGGTACGCGCCACGCTGGGCCTGTTGCAGCGCCTCGCCACCGAACTGCTGGAGCAGGGCCGCTACACCTCGCTGGCAGGCGCCATGCCTTATGACGAGGCCAATCGCCTGTGAGCGGCAGCCCCTCTCCGCAAGAAAACGGGCAACAAAAAAGCCACCCCGTCGGTGGCCCCGATTCCGGCGGATCCGGTGGGATCAGCCTGCACGCTCCCGGCGCACGTAAGTGCCGGTCAGGAAAGTGGTGAATTCGGACTGGCCAATCAGTTTGTTCTCGATGCGATAGTGGAAGGTATTCCCGTCCAGCCGCAGGGTATGGCATGCCTCGCCGCGCTCCGTGACCTTGCGCAGGATCAGCGAATCGCCCTCCCAGTGGCCACGGGCCGGCTCCAGCGGCGGCAGGCCGACGCTGTCGAACCAGTACCACAGCACGGTATCGTCCGCCGGATCGATGGCGAACACCCCGTGGCCGCGGAAGCTGATGCGCCCGCTGCGTTCCTGCGCATAATCCTGCACCATCGCAAAACCGTCGGTCACCCGGCGGAACGTCACCTCGCCGCGAGCCGGTCCGCCCGGCCCCCAAGGTGACGTCGCCAACTGCTCGACGCCTTCCCAGTCCCCCAGGAATCGCATCAGGGATTCCTGTTGCGGTCCCAGCTTGGGCATTTCCATCGGGTTCCTCCTATTGACTCGGTTGACGAAGACTGCGCACCAATCCGGTGCCTTGCATGTGAAGCGCTACCTAGCTTCATTGTATTCCGCCGGCTGATCGGCGCCTGCCCGATTCGAGCCCGGATACGCCCTCCGGTCGGCCCGATCCGTCACCAACGGTACTCACCGTCGCTCCGGTAGTGGCAAATGGACGCCGCATCAAATCGGCTATCTCAGACCGCCGGCGTCCAACGCGTTGCACTTGCGGTGAGGAACTGACCGTGCCGCTTTTCCGTCGGTTCCCGCACGCGGGCCACGCCGATGACAAAGCAGACTCAAGCAGATAAACGGGCGCTTTCCGAGTTTGACCGGTCGGTACATTGTTCAAATTGATAAGCAAGAAATGTTCCCGCCTTCCAGGCCGCATGGGTATTCGATTTGTTTCACATGAAATGGTGCGTTGAAGCAATTTTTTACGCTTTATTTTCCGCCACTTGCGAAACGGCTGTGCTATATTTGCTGCAACGCAACAAGCACTAGGAGAAGCACCATGTTGATCTATCTGCTGCAACTGCTGTTCACGCCGGCCGACAAGGTTGAGCAAGAAGCACGCGACGCCTACCTGGCCAATGCCACTGACCTGATCGATCTCGAATACCGCATGCGCGAATGGGATCGTCGCGATAACAACCAGCGCCTGTTCGGCTGATCGGCCGTGCGGTTGGTGAAAAAAAGGCGGGGTTGATCCCCGCCTTTCGCATTGGCGGTGACGTAGAGAGAAGATCGTGGCTGTTGGTGGGCGCAAAGCAAGCTTTGCTAGTTTGACGATCGGCAACCCATCGCCGCCAACCCTGAGACTTCCCACCCTCCCCGCTCCCGCCTCTGCGGGAGAGCCTCGCTGGCGCTCATGCTGTGAGCGTCGGATGCCGCTGATTGGCGGGCGCAAGCAAACTTTGCTTGTTTGACGTGCCGCCCCCCCCCATCCGCCGTCTCTGTCGTCCCCCCCTTTTTACACCTATCTACCCCTCCTCATTCCCCGCTTGCATTAGAGTGCGCTCTAACCCTTAACGTGGAGCCATGACGATGCTGACCATCCGCGGCGTCACTGCCCGCACCGGACTGTCCGCCCACACCTTGCGCTACTACGAGCGTATCGGCCTGATCGACGGGATTGCCCGCGATGCTGCCGGTCAACGCCGTTATCGCGATGCGGACCTTGCCTGGCTGGACTTCCTGCTTCGCCTGCGCAGCACCGGCATGGGTATTGCCGAGATGCAGCGCTACGCGGCCCTGCGTCGCGAAGGCGAGACGCGCCATAGCCTGTCGGCTCGGCGCGACCTGCTGGAAACCCATGCGCAGGGCGTGGCGGCGGAGATCGACCGGCTGAGCGAGCAGCTTGCCTATCTGCAAGGCAAGATCGCCGCCTACCGCGAGATGGAACGGCAGCTCGACCCGGATTAATTGGTCGCCTGCCGGTCAGCGTCGCGCCCTTTCATCACAAGGAGCACGACATGGCCTCAACCCCGCACCCCACCCCCTCTACGGCCAGCGACACCTATCTGCGCGGCTGGCAGCGGCTGAAGGAAGTCGACGACCAAGCCGGCGAAAAGGTGATCGCCGCCCTGCAGGATGTCGCCCCAGACCTCGGCCGGCACATCGTGGAATTCGGCTTCGGCCAGATTTACACCCGTCCCGGCCTCACCCTGCGCCAACGGGAGCTGGCCACCGTCGCGATGCTGGCGGCCTTGGGCAACGCGGCACCGCAGCTGAAGGTCCACGTCGAAGCGGCGCTCAATGTCGGTCTGTCCCGCGAGGAAATCGTCGAAACGCTGATCCAGACCGCCGTCTATGCCGGCTTCCCCGCGGCGCTGAATGCGGTGTTTGCCGCGCAGGAGGTCTTTGCCCGCTACCAGGCACCCCACCGTCCGCTGGCGCCGATGGCGGTCGCGCAGGCCTTCGCGGCGGCGCTGGCCCAAGGCTCGTTGCGTCGCGACCTGCTGGCGGAGGACATCGAATGGATCGTCCCTGGTGATCCGGCCCGCACACCATGGACCGGCACCCGCCATGGCCGCGAGGCAGTCGACCGCTTCTGGCAGCAGGTTGCGGAAGCCGGCGAGCCGCTCGCCTTCGACGTTTTGCGCTGGTACGACGGCGAGGACGAGGTACTGGCCCGTGGCCGTTTCGCCTATCGCTACCGCAACGGTCACGTCTACGACGGCCCCTTCGTACTGAGGCTATGCGTGCGGGACGGCCTGCTGACCCGCTATGAAATGTTCGAGGACAGCGGAGCGATTGCGCAGGCGCATGGTCAGACGGACGTACGCAAACCTGCCGCCATGCGGTAGGCCAGCCAAAGCCGCCCGTCCCGCTTGCCGTGCGGGCGGGCGGCCGTCTTCTATCATGAACTACCTCGTGACCTGCTTCACCGAAGGAGTCCAGCATGAACAAAGGCAAAGTCGCCGTTGTCGTCGGTGTCGGCCCCGGCCTGGGGTGTGCGCTGGCCGAACGCTTCGCGCATGCGGAAATGAGCGTGGCGCTGGTGGCCCGCGACATCAGCCGGATCGAAGGCTTGGCGTCGGATTGTGCCGGCATCAGCCACGGCAGCCGCGCCTATGCCTGTGATGCCACCAGCGAAGCAGCCGTCGAGGAGTTGTTCTCCCGCATCCGCGGCGACCTCGGCGAGCCGGACCTGGTGGTCTACAACGCCGGCCGCTACCAACCGGCCAGCCTGCTGGAAACCACGCTGGAGATGTTCGAGAACGGCTGGCGCAGCAACTGCCTGGGCGGCTTCCTGGTCGGCCGGGCGGCGGCCCGCGGCATGGTGGCACGCGGCAGCGGCACCATCCTGTTCACCGGCGCTACCGCCAGCCTGCGCGGCAGCGCCGGCTTCCACAACCTGGCGGTCGGCAAGGCCGGACTGCGGGTGTTGGCGCAGAGCATGGCGCGCGAGCTGCATCCCAAGGGTGTGCATGTGGCCCATGTGGTGATCGACGGCCGCATCCGCCCACCCCGGACCGGCCAGCTCGGTAACCCGGCCGGTCCGGACGACATGCTGGAGCCGGCCGCCATCGCAGACGCCTACTACCAGCTGTTCAACCAGCCCCGCAGCGCCTGGACGCAAGAACTCGATCTGCGCCCCTGGGTGGAGCGGTTCTAACCGGCCGCCCCACGGACCGGTTGTCTCCCCGGGTTTACCCATTCCCTCGCCCGGTCTAGGCTGAGCGCAAGCGGACGGGCACAGCCCTTCGGCTCGTCCTCACGCGGCCTGTCCGCGCGCTCTGCGCTCCAAAACATGGAGGTTTTCGAAAGCAAATGCTCCTTTCGGAAACCGCTGTTCCGAACACCGCTTGTTCCGCCGAATCCCGGCATCGCCGTCCATTCGGCAAATCCGCTGCTCTTGTTTGCAATGAGTCCGCGCTTTCCTCCGGAAGGCCTAGATCAGGAGCCACACCATGAAACTGCACTACCACCCCTTCTCCCCCAACTGCCGCAAGGTCCGCGCCACCGCCGTGTTGCTGGATCTGCCGCTGGAACTGCAAGTGGTCGATATTCCGACCGGCGCGCAGCGCAGCGACAGCTATCTGGCGCTCAACCCCAACGGGATGGTGCCGACGCTGGAAGACGGCGACTTCGTGCTGTGGGAGTCGAATGCCATCATGCAGTACCTGGCCAGCAAGCGCCCCAACCACCCGCTGTGGCCGCAGGACGACCGCGCCCGCGCCGACATCTGCCGCTGGCAGTGCTGGGAACTGGCCCACTGGGACCCGGCCTGTGGCGTCTATCTGTGGGAGAACATGTTCAAGGGCTTCATGAACCTCGGCGCGCCGGACGCGTCCGAACTGGCCAAGGCGGAAGAAAAATTCACCGTGGTCGCCAGCGTGCTCGATAGCCATCTGGCCAAGCATGAGCACCTGGCCGGCAAGCACCTGACGCTGGCCGACCTGTCGGTGGTGGCCTTCCTGATGTTCCCGGTGGCGCAGATCCCGGTCGACCGCTATCCGAACATCCGCCGCTGGCAGCAACAGGTGGAGGACATCGATGCCTGGCGTCGCACCG
The DNA here is from genome assembly GCA_966211475.1 of uncultured Neisseriales bacterium. Classification (GTDB taxonomy): domain Bacteria; phylum Pseudomonadota; class Gammaproteobacteria; order Burkholderiales; family Leeiaceae; genus Leeia. The sequence continues at coordinate 7,540 of CBIHQA010000049.1, read as the reverse complement.
CGCCACCCTCGATGTAGTCCGCTTCGGTGAGGCCGCGCGTCTCCGCCTATAGTGGGACAGAAGGCCGGTCCACCCGGCCGGCCCGCGCCAACCAAACCGAGGAGATGCCCGATGAGCGAACACGTGTACAAGCTGGTCGAACTGGTCGGTACGTCCACCCAGAGCAGCGACGATGCCATCCGCAACGCGCTGACCCGAGCGTCTTCCAGCGTCAAGAACATGGACTGGTTCGAGGTCGTCTCCACGCGCGGTCATATCGTCCACGGCCAGGTCGCGCACTGGCAGGTCACCGTGAAGGTCGGCTTCCGCATCGAAGACTGATCGCCCCGCCCCAGCCAGCCGCACGGCTGGCTGGGCATTCCTCTCCGAAACGGCTGCCTAGGCGGTAGCCGTCTCCTGCATCAGCTCCGCCAGCCATTGCCGGCCCGGTGGCCAGTCACCCAGCCCGCTTGCCTCATTCAGATGCCCGGCCGCACCGACGGGTTGCCAACGGCTGCCCCAGGCATCGGCGCATCGCTGGGCGTGTGCGATGCTGCCATAGCGGTCATCCTCGCTCGCCACCACCAGGCTGGGGAACGGCAGACGGGCCATCGGCAGCGGCGCAAAGCCGTGGGCCGCGGCAGGAAATGCCGGGCCTTGCGGGTCCGGCACCGCCACCAGCATCGCGGCACGAATGCGTCGCCCGTGCTCCGCAGCCCAATGCGCAACCGCCAAGCATCCCAGGCTGTGCGCGACGATCACCGTGTCCTCCCCCAGGGCGGACACCTGTTGTTCCAGCGCCTGCACCCAGTCCGCCCGTTCCACCTCGTTCCAGTCCGGCACCTGCAGGCGCGACCACGACGGATTCGCGACCTCCCAGCGGCTTTGCCAATGCTCGGGGCCCGAGTTGTAGATGCCTGGCACCACCAATACCTTGCTTTGCATTTCATCCTCCGATCAAAAAAAGACCGGATCAGTGTAGGGCGATCGGCTTTCGGGCAGAATGGCGAAGCCAATGAATCAAAAGCAACAACCCATCAAAAGCAAATATTCACAGGGGTCGTACAAATGAATCCAAAGCCGCAACTGGACAGGCTGGATTGGCGCATCCTGGAACTGCTGCAAACCGACGCCCGGACCACCAATACGGAAATCGGCAAACAGGTCGGACTGTCGCAGCCCGCGGTGACGGCCCGCATCCGCAGGCTGGAAGAAACCGGCGTGATCGAGGGCTATGGCGCCCGGGTCAACACCAAGCAGGTCGGACGCGAAATCGCCGCCTTCATCCGCCTGAAGACTACCCACGCCCAGATTGCCGACTGCCTGGCGGTGTTCGCCGCCACGCCGGAAATCGTCGAAGCGCACCGAATCACCGGCGAGGACTGCTTTCTAGTGCGGGTGGTCGCGGAACGTATGTCGCAACTGGAACACGTGATCGACGCGCTGGCTGCCCACGGGCCGGTAACCACCACCATGGTGCTGGCCAGCTACCCGCCCAAGCCGATCCGCTAACCAGGCGTGCCGGGCGGCAGCGCTTATCCTTTGCCGACCGCGAGCGTTTGCCCCCAGGTCAGCACCGGCGGCTTCGCCAACAGGTGCTCAAAGCGGACCAACGCCTCCTTCAGCGGGGCAGAGTCGAAGTGCGCATCGCAGGCAGCCTGGTCGCGGTAACGCTCGTACACCACGAACGCGGTCGGGTCGTCCTGCAGCTGGTGCACGGCATAGGCGTCGCAGCCGGACTCACTGGCAGTGTGGCGGGCCAGGCCCTGCAGCAGGCTGGCCACTTCTTCCGCCGCCTCTGGGCGGGCATTCAAGGTCGCAATCAACATCAGCATGGCATTTCTCCGTTCAGGTAACGGTCGCCATGCTGCCCTCGGTGTGCCAGGAAGGATTGTAGAAATGCGTCCTGCCGGTCGATTGCCGGCGGTAGGTCTGCGGCGTCATGCCGACCACGTCACGGAACTCGCGGATGAAATGTGGCTGATCGAAGTAGCCGGCATCCAGCGCCACCTGCAGGTCCCGCGTCGCCGGCGCCAGGTGCAAATGCTTGGCCACCTGCTGGAAGCGGGCAAGCCGCCGGAAGCGCACCGGTGGCATGCCCATCGCGGCGGAGAACCGCTTTTCGAACTGACGCCGTCCCAATCCGGCACGGTCTGCCAACTGCTGGATGCGGGTACCGGCCGGCTGCCGGTACAACCGCTCGGCCGCCCACTCGCACAGTGCATCCCCCGCCCGCAGCCGGGTCAGCAGGAAGGCCTGTACCTGCAACGCCCGTTCCGCGAAGGTGCGGGCCTGCGCCAGGCGGTCGAGCAGGTCCGCCACCGCCGGCCCCCACAGTTCGGACAACGGCACGGCCTGATCGAATACCTCGTGAACCGGCATCGGGAGCAACCGCGCCATCTGCCCGGCCCGCACCCGCACCGAGATGAAGCCGACCGCCTGCGGCACCATCCGCTGTGCGGCACGCCGCCGACACAGCAGGTGCGCCTGCGGCAGCCGCCCTTCCCCGTCCAGCGCAAAGGGCATGCCGTAGTGAAACACCAGCTCTGCGCCGGTGCCGGGCAGCAGCAATGGCAAGGCGACCGTCTCGCCCGGCGCCGACGTCCAGCTCCAGATCCGGTCAACCACCTCGGCCAAAGGCCCGGCCGGGCGGAACTGGCAAACCTGCATGGGGGATCAGGCCTCGGGCGACACGCCCAGTTCGGTGCAGAGCTTGCCGACCAGCGCCTTCAGGGCATCGACCTCGTCTTCCAGCCGTGCCACATTGGCTTTCAGCGCCGCGATCTCGCCCAGCGACACATCTGCCCCACCACCCGAGGCCGCCGGGGCGGCGAGCATTTCCGCCGACACCGGCCCGCACAGCAGGTGCGCCCAGCGGTTTTCGCGCGAGCCCGGCTGACGGGGCAATTCCATCACCAGCGCGCCGGCGGAACGCTCAGCGAGTTCGTTCAGGAAGCCTTCCACCGCCGAGATGTCGGCGAAGCGGTGCATGCGCTCGGTGTTCAGGCGCAACTCACCCGCGGTCTGCGGCCCGCGCAGCATCAGCACGGTGAGCAACGCGGACGACTGGGTCGGCACCTGCAGTACCCGCTCCATATTGTGGGCAAAGCGGGCGACGCGGCCGCCGCTGGATTCGATCACCAGAGTGTGGGATTTCAGGTTGTCGATGGCGGCGGCCACCTCGGCCTCGCTGACGTCCATCACCGGGTCGCGGCTGGTCTTCTGGTTGCAGCCGGCGACCAGCGCATTGAGCGTCAACGGGTAGGTATCGGGAACGGTCCGCTGCTTTTCGGCCAATACGCCGAGCACGCGGGATTCGAGCAGGGAAAGGACAGGCAAAGCAGCAGTCATGACGGGAAACCGGGGCCAGGGAATGCGATGCGCTGAGTGTACCGCGTCCAGCCGTGGCCGCTCACCTGGCGTGGCGCTATTTCGCGGGCCAGTCGGCGTATTTGCGCTCGATCTCGTCTGCGGAACCGTCCTCGCCCATCGCCGCCAGCTCGCGGTTCAGCCGGTCGATCAGCACCTCCGGCACGCCCTTGTTGCAGGCCAGATACAGTGCCGCCTGGTTAAAGGTGAGCACCGGCACAATCTGCTGCGTCCAGCCGTTCTGCATGATGAGGCTGCGGCCTTCGTAGCGGCCGGATGCCCACAGGTCGATGCGCCCGGCCAGCAGCTTGCGGGGATTGCCGATGTCGTCCATCGCCGTGTCCACCTTGAAGCCCTTGGTCCGCAGATAGACATCCCGCACGTCGGCGTTGTAGGTGCCGATGCGGTAGGGGCGGACATCTTCCAGCGTCTTGGGATGGATGGTGGTATCGGCCCGCCCGTACAGCACCCAATCGGAGTGGGCGATGGGGCCGACCCAGCGGAACAACGTTTCCCGCTCGGCGGTACGGGTCGTGGAAAACACGCAGGCATCTGCCTGCTTCAGCGCCGTGTCGTAGGCGCGGGCCCAAGGCAGCAGTTGCAGCTGGTAGGTGGTATTGGTACGCGCCATCAGCATCACCACCTTGTCGGTGCCGATGCCGACAATATGGTTGTCGACCGCCATGTTGTAGGGCGGCGACGCCTCGGTTGTCAGAAACAGTGTAGCCGCCCCCGCAGGGACCGCCACTCCCAGCGACAATCCGATCCACAACAAGGCACGCGACACGATGGGCTCCCGTTCGAACACCCTGCTTCCAGCTTAGACCGGGCGCTACCGTAGCAAAACCACAATTGCGAACCGGCCGACGTCCGTCCCCTGTCCGAGCGACCCGGAATGTGCGACTGGGCAGGACACCCCGTCCACCGGATCATCAGGACAGGACAGCTGCGACGGGAGGCCGCCATGTACGGGGATGCATTCTGGCAGGACGCGATGTGGGACGCCGACTCCCTATCGGGCGACGATCCCTGGCGAGCCTTCTACGACGAAGGCGATGGGGACTATGCACAGGGCCAACCTCCGCCCGTCTCCACCAACGAAGTCGCCAGCCAGCTACTAGCGCTCGCCCAGGCCGCCGCTCGCCGGCAGGGGCAGCCGCCGGCACGCGGCTTCGTGGCGTTCGGCGTCGGGCAGCAAGGCGTTCAAGCCGAACCGACGGGCAATGTCCGCAGCCTGGTGGACGTTCAGTTCAATCAACCCGGCGGCGCGCATGTCAATCTGGAGGTCGATCGGCCCGGCCAGATCAACACCCACGTCGGCGATCATCTTCAGGCGATGCGTGCCGCGCTGCGGGCCGGGTTGTTGCCGGCTACGCCGAATGTGCCGTTGCCCACCCGTAGCGTATTCACCACGGCAGACGCGCAGGGCCGCATCCGGCAGGTTCGGCATGTGCATTACGAGGTACGGCAGGACCGCAGTGGGCGGCGCTCGGTTGTACCGGTGGTGGACTCGAACCAGCAACTGGCCCGGCCGATGACGCCACAGCAAGCCTGGCGTGCCGGTCTACTGCGACCTGGGGCCGCTACCGCACGACCTGCGGCAGCCCGGCGTGGCGCTGCCGCCATAACCCGTACCCCTACCCGCCGGCGGGTCGCAGCGCGCTGACGCTCAGCGCGTCGCGGCCTTCAGCACGGCCGGCGTCACTTCGACGTTGCGCTTGCCATCGGTCAGCCAGACCTGTCCGTCCTGCAGCGTGCACTGCAACTGCATGGTGCGTTCGGCGAACGCGGTCAGTCCCTGGCTGGCTTCCTGCGGCAACAGGTAGACCGACAGGTTGTCGAGCCGGCTCAGCTTGTCCGCCTGCTGCGACCACCAGATATCGGCGGAACGCCCGCCGTAGACGTAGATCGCCACTGCGTTCGAGCGGTTGGACGCCTTGCGGATCCATTTCTCGTCCGGCAGGCCGACGTCGATCCATAGCGCGATGTCGCCGGTCAGCTCGCGCAGCCACAAGTCCGGCTCGTCGTCCGTGGAAAGTCCCTTGCCGAAGGACAGCGCCTCGTCGGCATGCCGCGCGAAGGCGAACAACCGCACCATCATGCGCTCGTCGGTTTCGGACGGATGGCGTGCGAGCGTCAGCGCGTAGTCGCCGTAGTGGCCACGGTCGAGATCGGCAATCTGCAGCTCAGCCTTGAAGATGGTGGATTTGAGGGCCATGGAAGAAATCTGCGGTGCGGATACGGATCGGGGAGACAAAAACAAAAAAGCCCGGAACAAGTCCGGGCTTTTCTGATACCAGGCAGCTTACAGCGGCTTGATGTTGGACGCTTGCTTGCCCTTCGGGCCAGTCGTCACGTCGAACTGCACGCGCTGGTTTTCAGCCAGGGACTTGAAGCCTTGGGATTGAATCTGGGAGAAGTGCGCGAACAGGTCGTCGCCGCCTTCGTCCGGGGTGATGAAGCCGAAGCCCTTGGAGTCATTGAACCACTTAACGGTACCGGTAGCCATGTAAATACATTCCTTAAAACAACTGATATGAAACGGGATTTTCACCCAATGCGACGAAGGTCAAACGGGAATTGGCGACACGCGGTACAACGAGCGGCACTGCAACTTCGATCCAAACTCACGGCTTGAACATCCGACCGCGTCTTTATACGCGTGCCTAACCCAGCCCGCAAGGACTTTATGCGGTATCGCCCGCACTGCGGTACGGGTCCTGTGCTTTCGTCCGGGTCTTTCCGCCGTCTGGGTGAAGCTCGGTTCACTCTCTGAAGCGGACGGTTCCGTTCAAATTCTTTCTTAACTTATGCTTCACTGGTGCAGCGCAAAATCCAATCAGTCGTTAAAATCGTGGCTCTCATAACTATCCGGTAGTTTGGATCATGGCGGCCTTTGCGACCGAGCGCGTCCTCGACGTTCACCACTGGAACGACACCCTCTTCAGCTTTACCACCACCCGCGACGAAGCGCTGCGCTTCGACAACGGTCAGTTCGTGATGATCGGCCTGCAGGTGGACGGCAAGCCGCTGATGCGTGCTTACAGCATCGCCAGCGCCAACTACGAAGAGCAACTGGAATTCTTCAGCATCAAGGTGCAGAACGGCCCGCTGACCTCGCGCCTGCAGCATCTGCAGCCGGGCGACGAGCTGATCGTCAGCCGCAAGCCGACGGGTACCCTGGTGCTGCGCGACCTCAAGCCGGGCAAGCGCCTGTACATGCTGTCCACCGGCACCGGCATGGCGCCCTTCATGAGCCTGATCAAGGACCCGGAAGCCTACGAACAGTACGAGAAGATCGTCCTGGTGCATGGCGTGCGCTGGACCAGCGAGCTGGCCTACTACGACTACATCACCAAGGAACTGCCGCATCACGAGTACCTGGGTGACCTGGTCCGCGAAAAGCTGATCTACTACCCGACTGTGACCCGCGACCCGTACCGCAACCAGGGGCGCCTGACTGACCTGATCGAGAACGGCAAGCTGTTCGAAGACATCGGCCTGCCGCCGCTGAACCCGGAAGAAGACCGCGTGATGATGTGCGGCAGCCCGGCGATGCTGAAAGACACCTGCGACATCCTGGACCGCCGCGGCTTCCAGGTATCGCCGCGGATCGGCGTGCCGGGTGACTACGTGATCGAGCGCGCCTTCGTCGAGAAGTAACGCGATCGCACCCGCGTCGTCTCACCAAACATCGGGCCCTGCGGGGCCCGATGTCGTTTCTGACCCCGGTATGGGTTCACGACCTTAGCCATCCCCCGGATGTCGCGCAGCGGAATCCGCGCGACCAGGCTGATCTTTGTTTCGGTTCGTGTTCATCACGCCTGTTCAGGCGCCCATCACCCTGTTTTTGTCGCATTTCCGGGACAAAAACCACCTCTCCCACACATCCAAAAAGTCGGCCACAAGCCGCACCAGCACTGGATTAACGTCCACCCGCCTCACCAATTGTGTCAATTGTGTCGACGCACGTCCCCCCTTGATATTCCCGGTTCACGACAGCGTGGTTTCATCGCCAACATCTCGCAAGGCTGGGTTGCGCGAGAACGGGGCACGGCGCCTGGGATGGGTGCGCTCCCCGGATCACCGCAGGGTTGGACATCGAGCCAGGTCTTGCTGATGCGATGCCCCAGCGTTACCAAATAAAAACCGGAGGAGCTTCACCGATGCAAACCCGAATCAAGTGGATCGC
>CBIHQA010000048.1:0-13636 GCA_966211475.1 uncultured Neisseriales bacterium | reverse complement strand
GCGGTGATCAGCGAGCCGCTGTCGAGCGTCGCCTCGACCACCAGGCAACCGAGCGACAGGCCGGCGATGATGCGGTTGCGCTGTGGGAAATGCCCGGCAATCGGCGGACTACCCAAGGGATATTCGGAAATGATCGCGCCTTCGGCGGCGATCCGGTGGGCCAGATCGCGGTGCGCGGCCGGATAGACCCGGTCCAGCCCGGTGCCGATCACCGCAATGGTCAATGCCTTGCCTGCCAATCCGCCATCGTGCGCCGCACCGTCGATGCCCGCCGCCAACCCGCTGACGACCACCAACCCCTGATCTGAAAATGCACGGGCGAATTGGCGCGCCGTGTCCTTGCCCCCCGCGGTCGCATGGCGGCTCCCCACGATCGCAAGCGACGGTGCACACAGCAGCTCCCGCTGCCCCATCACGAACAATGCCACCGGCGGACAGGGGGATTCCAGCAACCGCGCCGGATAGTCCGGGTCGGCCAGGGTTAGAAGATGGCGCCCCGGATGGGTGAGCCATTCCAGATGCGCATCCAGCGTGGCCGCATCCGGCCCCGCCAGCACGGCATCGACCAGAGTCGGCTTCAGCTGGGTGGCGAGATTGGTACGGGACTGCGTGATCACCGCCGACGGTGACCCGAAGGCGCGCAGCAGTGCCAATGACGACGCCGGGCCCAGGCCCGGCGTCAGGATGAGACGCAACCACTCAACGTGGTCGCGGTGATCAGGCAAACGGTCGTTCAGGGTGTCACCATGTGATCGCCCGCTTTAATGGGCTCTGTTGAGCGAAGCACAAGGGCGTATGAGAGGTTGTCAAAAATACGGAATACCATCGCCTCACCAATACGCTCAGGCGGCGTCATCAGTACCGGATCACCCTTGTTTTCAGCTGGAATCTCCCTGCCTGCCTTATAAATCGCCAATACATGGCCATTTTCGAGACCATCCTTCTGTCCCTTGTTCAATACCAGCATGTAGTACTGCCCCACTTCGGCCATGTCGCCATAACTCGACACAACCTGAGCATCCATAGTGGACTGAACAGCATGGGGAACGTAATTGCGCAGCTCCGGTGCGGGGGCAGGTATCAAGCGATCGCCTCGCAGCACTTCTTGAGCAACCTTTACAACCTTCAGTTTGCTGACATCTGACGAAACGTCTACGCGAACGTCTCCTGCATAGACTGCCTCATAAGCCAAAATCTTTTTACCTTCCGGATCGCTGGGATCCTTCAGAGGTTTGCCTTGTCGATAGACCTGCCACACCGAACCCGGCTTTGCTTCTTTCAATCCTATTGCGTAAGCAAAGTCGCCCAGACCGTATACCACGCGACCTTCGGGGCCTGCTGCAATTCGGGGGGAAGCCTGTAACTGCTGGTCCTGAATGACAATTGGCTGCGACAAGAATGGTTCAATAACGTTAGCGGGAATCGCCGGAACCACCTCACCATCCAGCCCTTCTACCCGAACCTGAGGCGAGAGCTTCACCACGCCGCCCGCCGCCATCGACGCGCCGCGGGCCAGCCGCAGGCTGGGCTTGCCGCCGCTCATGTCCAGCACGATCAGGTCGCCCGGATAGATCCAGTGGGGATTCTTGATTTCGTCGCGGTTGAGATGCCAGATTTCCGGCCACCGCCAAGGCTTCTTCAGGAACTTGCCCGAGATGTCCCAAAGGGTGTCGCCCTTCTTGACGGTGTAGGACGACGGTGCATTGTCCTGCAACTGAAGGTCGTCAGCCCATACCGACAGACCGGTCATCAGAACAAGCGATATAATGGCCTTGCGCATATGCTCCACCCCGCTGGATCGCCCGGTGCAATGCCCGGGAGATAGCCTAAAATCATCAGGCATGTCAGCTAAATAGCGACGATTCTGCAACCCTTTTCTCAAAGTAGCAACCGAAATGGCTTTGCTCAACATCCTTCACTATCCCGACGATCGATTGCACCTCAAGGCCAAGCCGGTCGCGGTGGTTGACGAACGCATCCAGCGCCTCGTGGACGACATGCTCGAAACCATGTACGAGGCGCACGGCATCGGCCTCGCCGCCACGCAGGTCAACGTTCACGAGCGGATCGTGGTGATCGACGTCAGCGAAGATCGCACCGAACCCCGCACCTTCATCAACCCGGTGATCGTGGAAAAACGCGGCGACTGCGAATCCGAAGAAGGCTGCCTGTCGGTGCCCGGCATCTACGACAGCGTGAAGCGGGCGCAGTGGGTCCGTGTCGAAGCGCTGGATCGCAATGGCCAGCCCTTCGTGCTGGAAGCGGACGATCTGCTCGGCATCTGCATCCAGCACGAAATCGACCATCTGGATGGCAAGGTGTTCGTCGAACACCTGTCCCGCCTGAAACAGGACCGCATCCTCAAGAAGCTGAAGAAGCGGCAGCGGGAGACCCTGTAAATGGTGCCAGGTCTGCGCGTCGGCTTTGCCGGCACGCCGGAGTTCGCTCGTGCCGCGCTGGCGGCACTGATCGGCGCCGGCTACGACATCCCGGTGGTGCTGACCCAGCCGGACCGCCCAGCCGGCCGCGGCATGAGGCTGACTGCCAGTCCGGTCAAACAGCTTGCGCTGGAGCACGGGCTGCCAGTCTGGCAGCCGCCCACGCTGAAGACCGCCGATATCCAGGAACAACTCCGAGCCCTTCGGCTCGACTTGCTGGTGGTGGCCGCCTATGGCCTGCTGCTGCCGCAAGTCGTGCTCGACATTCCCCGCCTCGGTTGCATCAATCTGCACGCCTCGCTCTTGCCCCGCTGGCGCGGCGCGGCGCCGATTCACCGCGCGATCGAAGCTGGTGATGCGGAAACCGGCATCACCGTGATGCAGATGGAAGCCGGGCTCGATACCGGCCCGATGCTGTCCACCCACCGTTGCCCGATTGCGCCCGACGACACGACCGGCCGGCTGCATGACAAGCTTGCCGCGCTGGGGGCGGAGGCGATCATCGACGCACTGCCGAAACTCGCGACGGGCCAGTTGGCCCCGGTAACGCAACCGGAGGAGGGCGTTACCTACGCCCACAAGATCGACAAGGCCGAGGCGCAGCTCGACTGGACACAGCCTGCCGAAGTGCTGGCTTGCCGCATCCGCGCCTTCGACCCGTTCCCGGGTGCCGTCACATCGCTGTCGAATGAGCCGGTCAAGATCTGGGCGGCCACCGTCACCGATGGAGCCGGCGAACCCGGCACGGTGCTGTCCGTGGACCGCGACCATCTGGTGGTCGCCTGCGGCAGCGGTGCACTTGCCGTCTCCGAGGTACAGCGCGCTGGCGGCAAGCGGCAGCCGGTATCGGCCTTTCTGGCGGGCATGCCGCTGAATGCCGGGGACCGCTTCGAGCGACCGACCGCCTGAGCGGCCCGGCCTTGAATTTTCGCCAGCCGGCCTGATCTATCCTTTGCGAGCGGGGCGTTCCCCGCATCCCGGAACAAAGACGCATCATGTTCGGCAACTGGTTGAAAACTTCCATTCTCATGGCCGCCATCCTGGCCCTGTTCGGCGGCATCGGCATGCTGCTCGGCGGCGCAGGCGGCCTGCTGATCGCGCTGCTGCTGGGTGGCGCGATGAATGTCTGGGCGTTCTGGTTTTCCGACCGGATGGTTCTGCGCATGTACAACGCGCAAGAGGTCGATGAACAGAGCGCTCCGCAGTTCTACCGCATGGTGCGGGAACTGGCGCAACGCGCCGGCCTGCCAATGCCGCGCGTCTACCTGATCGACGAGGCGCAGCCCAACGCCTTCGCCACCGGTCGCAACCCGGAACACGCCGCCGTCGCGGCCACCACCGGCATCCTGCGCATCCTGTCGGAGCGGGAGCTGCGTGGTGTGATGGCCCACGAGCTGGCGCACGTGAAGCACCGCGACACGCTGATCTCGACCATTTCGGCTACCTTTGCCGGCGCGATTTCCGCGCTGGCGAATTTCTTCATGTTCTTCGGTGGCGGCAATCGGGACAGTGAGCGCAACGTGCATCCGCTGGTCGCGTTGCTGATCGTGATCCTTGCACCGGTTGCAGCCACCTTGATCCAGATGGCGATTTCCCGTGCCCGGGAGTTCGAGGCCGACCGGGGCGGCGCCGAGATTAGTGGCGATCCGCAGGCACTGGCGGCGGCGCTTGCCAAGATCGAACGCTACGCCCAGGGCTACCCGATGGGCCCCGCCGAAGCACACCCGGAAACCGCGCAGATGATGATCATCAATCCGCTCTCCGGTGGAGGCATCACCGGGCTGTTCCGCACCCACCCCTCGACGGAGGAGCGGATCGACCGGTTAATGGCGATGTCCCGCAGTTAGGACGAACCTAACGGGCGAACACGACTTTCCGACTGCATCAAAAGACGGCGCCAGGAACTCTGGCGCCGTCTTGCTTCTCAACCCTTCGTTGAGCCGGCTCGGCCGGGTGCCATTCCACCTGACCGCAGCCCCCCCTGACGCATGACATGGACCGCTCCAGCGGCCCCTACTGCCGACATTTTCCCCGAACAGCCCCAGCCACATGGCTTGTTTGTGGGCGCCCTCTCCTTTAGTATCCTTGGACCTTTCCACGCTAGCGCCATGTTCCAGATTCAGCGTATCGCCCTCGACGTGGTCCGCCGCGTACTATCGGGCCGCAACTTGACCGACACGCTCGGTGAGGCCCTGGCCGCCGCCCCGGACCTGTCGCCGCCCCAGCGTGGCGCCATCCGCGACCTTTGCTACGGCACCCTTCGCTATCACAATCAGCTGGCCGCCCTGGTCGAGCTCATGGTCGCCCGTGCGCCTTCGGAGCCGCTGGTGCCGGTCTTGCTGGAGGTCACCCTCTACCAGCTGCAGCACACCCGGGCCGCCCCGTATGCGGTGGTCGACCATGCGGTGCGGCTGACGCAGCGCATTGCGCCCCACCACAAAGGGCTGGTAAACGCGGTGCTGCGTCGCTTCCTGCGCGAGCGGGGCAACCTGATGCAGCGGATCGCCAATCAGCCCGCGCTGCACTATTGCCTGCCCGAATGGTGGCTGAAGCGCCTGCAGGCCGATTTCCCGGAAACCTGGCAGCAAGTCGCCGAGGCCTGTCTACAGCATCCGCCCATGGCTTTGCGAGCGAACCGTCGCCATACCAATGCCGCCGACTACCTGACACGCCTGGCCGATGCCGGGCTGGAAGCCAGCGCCAGCAGTGAATACAGCCTGCAGCTCGCACAGCCGGTGCCGGTGGAGCGCCTGCCCGGGTTCTTCGATGGCTGGGTTTCTGTTCAGGACATCGGCGCCCAGAAAGCGGCCGACTGGCTGGACCTGGCGGACGGCCAGCGGGTGCTGGACGCCTGCGCCGCGCCGGGCGGCAAGACCGGCCATATCCTGGAAGTAGCCGATGTCGAACTGCTGGCGCTCGACCACGACGCCCAGCGCCTGCAACGGGTGACCGACAACCTGAACCGGCTGAAGCTCAAGGCCGAGGTCAAGGCAGGCGATGCGGCCCGCCCGGTAGCCTGGTGGGACAACCGCCCGTTCGACCGCATCCTGCTGGACGCGCCGTGCAGCGCATCCGGCGTGATCCGCCGCAATCCCGACATCAAGTGGCATCGCCGGCCTGAGGATCTGGCCGGTTTCGCACGCCAGCAGGCCGCCATGTTGAAAGCCCTCTGGCCTTTGTTGCAGCCAGGCGGCAAACTGTTGTACGCGACCTGTTCGATCTTCCCGGAGGAAAACCGCAGCCAGGTCGAACGCTTCCTGGCCGAAACGCCGGATGCCCGACTGGAACCGCTGGACGGGCAGCCGATGCAGCAATTGCTGCCGACGTCCCATCACGACGGATTCTTCTATGCGCGGTTGGCGAAGCAGGCCTGATTCCCGCCCGCAGCGGCCCTTCGCGCTGCTGCTCGGTGGCCTGCTTGCCGCGGGACTCCTGCTTACCGGCGTCGCTCGTGCCGACATCCAGCTCCGGCAGACTCGGGTGCAGCTGGTCGACGAGCAATACCAGTTTTCCGCCCGCTTCAGCTGCGCGCTGAATGCCACCCTGGAAGACGCGCTGCGCCAGGGCGTTCCGCTCTATTTCAAGCTGCAGCTGGAAGTGATCCAGCCGCGCCATCTATGGTTCGACCGGACTCTGGTGGACCAGACCCGGCAGATCAAACTGTCCTATTACGCGCTGACTCGCCAGTACCGCCTGAACTTCGGCGGACTCTACCAGGGTTTTGTCCGGCTGGAGCAAGCACTGGACGTGATGTGCAACCCCAGTGCCTGGGCTGTGCTGGACAAGGGTGCAGTGAAGGAAGACAGCGCGCTGGAAGGCCGGGTGCGCCTCGCACTGGATACCAGCCAGCTGCCCAAGCCCTTCCAGGTCAGCGCGCTGACCTCCCGTGACTGGACGCTCGACTCTGACTGGCAGAGCTTCCGCTTCGGCCCGGACAACGCCGCGCCATGAAGTTCCTGCTGATCGCTGCCGCAGCCGTCGCGGCCCTGGCGCTGTACATGCTGGCGCTGGCCAGTGCCAATACGTCGCGCCTGTCGGAACACTACAACCAGCTGCTCATCCTCAACGGCTTGGTGGCCGGCGGGCTGGTGGGTCTGGTCGGCTACCAGCTGTGGCAGCTGAAGGGCAAGCTGCGGGCGGGCGTATTCGGCTCCAAGCTGACGCTGCGCCTGGTGCTGATGTTCGCGCTGGTGGCGGTGCTGCCAGGGGCGCTGGTCTACCTGGTCTCCTTCCAGTTCCTGAACAAAAGCATCGAAACCTGGTTTGACGTGCGGGTGGACTCGGCGCTCGACCGGGGCCTGAACCTCGGGCAAGTCGCGCTGGATAATGTACGGGTAGAACAGGAACGCATTGCCGGCCAGATCGCCCGTCAGCTGTCCGGCAAGCGCAGCGAAGAGCTGGTGGTGGAGCTCGGCCGGCTGCGCGACCAGCACAGCGTGCAGCAGGTGGCGGTGTACACGCCGCGCGGCACCTTGCTGGCCTTTGCCGGCAGCGAACTGCCATCTGCACCGACGCTGGTCGAACTAGGGCAGGTCAAGTCGGGCCCGGTGTCCAGCATCGACAGCAGTACAGATCATTCGCTGCTGGTGCGGGTATTGACCGCCTTCAATAGCAAGGCGGGCGGCATCGGCAGCGACCCGCGCCTGTTGTTGTTGGTGCAGCCCGTACCGCGGCAACTGGCGGAAGACGCCGACGTACTGGATTCGATCCGTTCCGAATACAAGGCCCTGTCGCTGTCCCGTGGCAGCTTGCGCCTGATCTACACCGTGACGCTGACTCTCACGCTGTTGCTCGCGCTGCTGTCAGTGTTGTCGCTTGCCTTCTTCCTGTCCGATCGCTTGTCCGCGCCGCTATCGGTGCTGGCGGCGGGAACGCGCGCCGTGGCACAGGGTGACTTCAGCCAGCGGCAAGCCGTCCAGAGCCGCGACGAGCTGGGCATCCTGACACTGCAATTCAACCGCATGACGCGGCAGCTGGCCGAAGCCCGCGACAGCGTGGAGCGGCAACAGCACGCGCTGGCCGCGACCAACGAATACCTGGAAAGCCTGCTGGCCAACCTCACCGCCGGCGTGCTGGCCTTCGATCATGGTCTGCAACTGCGCTCCGCCAATGGCAGCGCGGAACGCATCCTGGGCATCGATCTGTCGACCCTAGTGGGCCGTCGCTTGTCCGACTGGGGCGAGATCCAGCCGGCGCTGGCCGCCATCGCCCGGCAGGTGAAACAGGGCTTCCAGCACAGCGACGACCCGGCCTGGCAGGCCGAGATCGAATACGACGGCCCGAGCGGACGCCGCATGCTGCTGGCGCGTGGCAGTCTGCTGCCGTCCTCGCTGCATGGCTTCGTGATGGTGTTCGACGACGTGACCGACCTGCTGCAAGCCCAGCGCCAGGCCGCCTGGGGCGAGGTCGCCCGCCGGCTGGCACACGAGATCAAGAACCCGCTGACCCCCATCCAGCTGTCGGCCGAGCGCCTGCAACTGAAGCTGTCGGACAAGCTGGCGACGCCGGACGCCGATATGCTGGCACGCAGCACGCAGACCATCGTGAACCAGGTGGCTGCGCTCAAGAACATGGTGGAAGACTTCAAGGAATACGCCCGGGCGCCTAAGCCGATGCTGAGCCGGCTGGACCTGAACGGCCTGGTGCGCGAAGTGCTGACGCTGTACGAATCGAGTGGCTGGGTCGATGCGAAACTGGCCGACGGGCCACTCTGGGTGGAAGGCGATGCAACACGCCTGCGCCAGGTGTTGCATAATCTGCTGCAAAATGCTCAGGACGCTGTCGCGTCGCACGACAGGTCGGACGACGCAAGCAAGCCACGGATCGAAGTCACCACCGGGGCAAACGAGAAGAAAATCCATCTCACCGTGCAGGACAACGGGAGCGGCTTTCCGGCCGATATGCTGGGCAGAGTGTTCGAACCTTATGTGACGACGAAGGCCAAGGGCACGGGCCTGGGCCTCGCCATCGTCAAGAAGATCTGCGAAGAGCATCGCGGTGGCGTTACCGTACAGAACCGCGAGCCGCATGGCGCCATGGTCAGCATAGAACTGCCGCGCCTGCAGGAAGGAATGGGGGAGAAGGCATGAGCGGGAATGAAATCCTGATCGTCGACGACGAAATGGGCATCCGGGAGCTGCTGTCGGAAATCCTCCAGGACGAGGGTTACCGCGTGCGGCTGGCCGAAAACGCCGCCCAGGCACGCGCGTACCGCAACCAGCAGCGGCCGGACCTGGTTCTGCTGGACATCTGGATGCCGGACTGCGACGGCATCACGCTGCTCAAGGAATGGGCGCGCGCCGGGCAACTGACCATGCCGGTGGTGATGATGTCCGGCCATGCGACCATCGATACGGCCGTGGAAGCCACCCGTATCGGCGCGCTCGACTTCCTGGAAAAGCCGATCGCCCTGCAGAAGCTGCTGTCCACCGTGCAGCGTGCACTGAAGCGCGCCACGGCCCAGCATCATCCGGAACAGTCTCTGGCTAGTCTGGGCAAGGGCGAGGCGGTGCTGGACCTGAAAGCGCGCCTCGACCAGATCGTGCCGCAGCGGCGGCCGGTCTTGCTGACCGGGGAATACGGCGTCGCGTTCGAACCCTGCGCCCGCTACCTGTTCGTGCCGAACACCCCTTGGGTGACGCTCTCCAATCCGCAGCTGCTGGTAGATGCGCCGCTCACCTTGCTGGAACAGGCGCGCGACGGCGTGCTGTTCGCGCCGGAAATCAGTGAGCTGCCTCGCCGCGCCCAGCAGGGCTTGCTGCTGCTGGTGCAGAAGCTCGACAAATTCCACGTGCGGCTGGTGACCACCACCACCCGCCCGCTGGTACCGCTGGTGACCGAGCGCCTGTTCGACGGCGCGCTCTACCAGCATCTGTCTGGCCTGACGGTGGTGGTACCTCCACTGCGCGACCATGCCGAGGACGTGCCGGACCTCGCCAACCAGTACCTCAACCAACTGGTCGAAAGCCGCAAGGTGCCGGTGAAGCGCTTTGCCACGGCGGCGCTGAACCAGCTGCGCCAGCACAGCTGGATGGGCAACCACCAGGAACTGCAGCAGGTGGTGCAATCCGCCGCGCTGACCGCCAGCGGCGAAGAAATCCTGGAGGCCGACGTGATGCCGCTGCTGCGTGCCAGCGGCTCGCCATCGCTGCCGCAGACGGCCCCTGCGGCCTCGGCCGCACCGGCGGCCAATGGGCAGGGCATCTCCTTCGACCAACCGCTGCGGGATGCGCGTGATGCCTTCGAAAAGGCTTACCTGGAGCATCACCTGAAGCAGACCGGCGGCAACATGAGCCAGGTGGCGGAGCGGGTCGGCCTGGAACGGACTCACCTCTACCGAAAGCTCAAGCAACTTGGCGTGCAGGTCGGACGGCAGCGTAACGTCGAAGAGGACTAGCCGTCGCGCGGTAATAGGCACGCGACCACCTACCATGGGATAGGCGGTGGAATGCTGATCCGCCAGCGAATACCTGTCGCGAAGCGCAAACGGGCGCAGTCGACGTTCCCCCGCAGGGCGGTCAGGTCTGTGTTCTTGGCGGCTTCCACCTAGAAGCGGCCGACGCAGCACGGTGGCGGAGGGGATGGGACGAAATCAACGGGACCGCGATCTGCCGCCGCCCCCTCAAACCAGCAAAGCTTGCTTTGCACCCAACCCCTGATTAACGCCCAGTTGCTGTCAGCTGTCGGGCCAGGAACGCGACAGACGGTTCACGGACAAATTGCGGGGCGCATTGCACCTGTATAAACTACCAAGCGTTTGCTTGAATTTTGTCCGGAGAGACTCCATGGCCGCGTCGTCGTCCCGCTACCCGCACCTGCTCGCCCCGCTCAATCTGGGCTTTGTCACGCTGCCCAACCGCGTGCTGATGGGCTCGATGCACACCGGGTTGGAAGAGGCCGACAACGGCTTCGAGCGCATGGCCGCCTTCTACGCTGAACGGGCGCGCGGCGGCGTGGCACTGATCGTGACTGGCGGCGTCGCCCCCAACGAGAAGGGTGTGGTGATGGCGGGCGCCAGCAAGCTGACGACCGGGGAAGAAGCCAACCATCACCGGATCGTCACCGATGCCGTGCACCGCGAAGGCGGCCGCATCTGCATGCAGATCCTGCACACCGGCCGCTATTCCTACCAGATGGAGCCAGTTGCACCGTCCGCGCTTCAAGCGCCGATCAACCCGTTCCCGCCGGTCGCGCTGAGTGACGAGCAGATCGAAGCCACCATCGAGGACTTCGTGCGCTGCGCCATGCTGGCCCGCCAAGCTGGCTACGATGGCGTGGAGGTAATGGGATCGGAAGGCTACCTGATCAATCAGTTCATCGCGCCGCAGACCAACCATCGCACAGACCGTTGGGGCGGCAGCTTCGAGAACCGCATCCGCTTCCCGCTGGAAATCCTGCGCCGGATGCGGGCGGCAGTCGGCACCGACTTCATCATCATCTATCGTCTGTCGATGCTGGACCTGGTGCACGAAGGCAGCGCCTGGGACGAAATCGTCGCGCTGGCCAAGGAAGTCGAGCAGGCCGGCGCCACGCTGATCAACACCGGCATCGGCTGGCACGAAGCGCGCATCCCCACCATCGCCACCATGGTGCCGCGCGGCGGCTTCGCCTGGGTCACGCAGAAGCTGAAGGGTGAAGTATCGATCCCGCTGGTCACCACCAACCGCATCAACATGCCGGAGGTGGGCGAGCAAATCCTGGCGGACGGTTGCGCCGACATGGTATCGATGGCGCGCCCCTTCCTGGCGGACCCGGAATTCGTGAAGAAGGCCCGGGAAGGCCGCGCCGACGAGATCAATACTTGCATCGGCTGCAACCAGGCCTGCCTGGATCATATCTTCCAAGCCAAGATGACCTCCTGCCTGGTGAACCCGCGCGCTTGTCACGAAACGCTGCTGAATTTCCCGAAGACGGCGAAGCAGAAGCGCGTCGCGGTGATCGGCGCCGGGCCGGCCGGCCTGTCCTGTGCTACCTACGCGGCGGAACGCGGCCATGCGGTGACGCTGTTCGAGGCAGCCGGCGAGATCGGCGGCCAGTTCAATGTGGCCAAGAAGATCCCGGGCAAGGAAGAGTTCTACGAAACCCTGCGCTATTTCGCGCGGCGGCTGGAACTCACCGGCGTGGACGTCCGGCTGAACACCCGTGCGACGGTCGATGACCTGCTAGCCGGCGGCTACGACGAGATCGTGCTCGCCACCGGCATCCTGCCACGCCGTATCGACCTGCCCGGCATCGACCACCCGAAGGTGCTGAACTACCTGGACGTGCTGAAGCATGGCAAGCCGGTCGGCCCGAAGGTGGCCGTCGTCGGCGCAGGCGGCATCGGTTTCGACACCGCAGAGTTCCTCACCCACGAAGGCACCTCGGCCAGCCAGGATGTGAACCTGTTCCTGAAGGAATGGGGTATCGACGGCGCGCTGGCGCATCGCGGCGGCCTGGCGCCGGAAGGGGTCCGTGGCTGGCACAGCCCGCGCGAAGTCTGGCTGCTGCAACGCAAGACCAGCAAGGTGGGCGACGGACTGGGCAAGACCACCGGCTGGATTCACCGTACCGCGCTCAAGCACAAGCGGGTGAAGATGCTATCCGGCGTCAGTTACGAGAAGGTGGACGACCAAGGCTTCCATATCACCGTCGATGGTCAGCCCATGCTGCTGCCGGTCGACAATGTGGTGATCTGCGCCGGGCAGGAGCCGTTGCGCGAGCTGTACGACGGCCTGAAGGCAGCCGGCTGCGCGGTGCACCTGATCGGCGGAGCGGACGTGGCTGCCGAGCTTGATGCCAAACGGGCCATCGACCAGGGCGCACGATTGGCCGCCGCGCTCTGATCATCGGGAGCAGCATGAAGCAACTTCAGCCCGCGAACGGTTCAATTCCGTTTTTGCAATCCGAGCGGCCCCATCCGGGGCCGCACTCATTTCAGGTGGCACTTTCGCCCCGCTGTCGGGCGGAACCAACCTTGTTTGGACACGGTCATTCTCCTTACCCGTATGTCACATCCGGGAGGAAACCATGCACCGTGCGATTGTCCGGCTGCCTATGCGGCCAACGGACTGGCACAGGCGGATCAATCGATTCAGCATGACGCCAGTCGACGGTCTACGATGACAAAGCAATCCCGCCGTCCGCGTACCCATTCCGCCGGCCAACACGGCCCCCGGAGCCGCAGTACGCGATACGGTACCGATAGCCTGCCGCATTCCTCGCGGCCCCATCCTTCCGACAAGGAGCGCACCATGGCCAGTTCCACTTCCCAGGGCAGCGCGGTGCTGGACGACCTCCAGGGCACCCTGCAAGACACCGAAGCGTTGCTCGAACAGGCCGCACAGGCCTCTGCCGACCAGGCCAAGAGCCTGTACGCCCGCATCGCCGAAAACCTTCAGCAGACCAAGGCCAAGCTGGTCGATTTCGAATCGGCCGCCGTCGATAAGGCCAAGCGTGCCGCCAAGGCCACCGATACCTATGTGCACGAACATCCGTGGCAGGCAGTCGGAATCGGCGTGGCATTCGGGGTGCTGATCGGCATGCTGGTCAGCAGACGCTGACGCCATGCCGGGCGGCATCGCTTCCGGCCGGGCCGGCCGTCTGCTGCAGGCAGTGGCCGGCCTGCTCTCCACCCATTTGCGCCTGTTCGGCCTGGAGTTGCAGGATGAGGTGGAACGCGCGATCACCCTGCTGCTGCTCGCGGCGGCCGGGGCGATCTTCGCATCGATGTTCCTGATCCTACTGACGCTGTTGCTGGTCCTGGTGTTCTGGGAGGAGCATCGCGTCGCCGTGGCCGCCACCCTGACCTTGCTGTACGGCGGGCTGGCGCTGGGTTGCCTGCTGGCCCTGCGACACAAAGTGCACCATGCGGCACTGCCGTTCGCCCTGACTACCGCGGAGCTGTCCCGGGATCGAGCCTTGCTGACCGGCCAGCCGGAGGACCCGACATGACCTCCCGACAGCTCCGGCGCGAGTTGCAGAAGGAGCTGTTGCGCCTGCAGGCCACCGCTTACCGCACCCAGATCCGGCAGGAGGTCGAAGACCTGCGCAATTGGGTCAGCGACCCGCTGGGCGGCGTGGGGGACTGGTTGTCGATGGCCGGTCGCGGCAGCGGCAAGCTAGCTCGCTGGGCACGCCGGCTGGCGATGGTGCTGCGCGTCGTGCCGATCGCGGCCGCCTGGTTCCGCAAGCGGGCCGCTTAACTGGGCAGGCCCGCA
>CBIHQA010000047.1:0-13675 GCA_966211475.1 uncultured Neisseriales bacterium | reverse complement strand
TGATGATGCCAATGCGCCGAACTTCGAAACAGAGGTTGAGGTTACGCTGCTGCCGACGCTGGAGGTCATCGACACCCGCATTGTGAAGTCGAGTGGCAATACGACTTACGACGCGGCGGTGGAGCGTGCTCTGAAGAACTTTACGCTGCCGCAGTTGCCGAGCGGCGTGCCGTTCGAGCGGCTGGTGAAGTTCAAATTCCGGCTGCGCGAATAAGAGAATGTAGGTTGGGCTGAGCGTAGCGAAGCCCAACAGGACAACGTTTCCACGACATCGCGTTGAGCTTCGCCACGCTCAACGCAACCTACGGATGCCGCGCGGCGGCGTGTATTCATTTTTCATTCAGTTTGTGTCGCTTCTTCACGACAACGATCGGCTACAATCCTTCGACATGAAATCCATTCTCGCTATCACTCGCCGCCGGTTTCTGGTTCTGCTTGGCGGTGCTGCGCTTTGGGCCAATCTGCCGGCCGCTGCGCTCGATTTCGACGTGGTGGGCGTCGGCGCCAACCAGATTCCCGTCGCTATCCTGCCTTTCGCGCAGGAATCCACCTACGTTCAGTTGATCACCCCGGTTGTGCGAGCCGACTTGCAGCGTAGCGGCTTGTTCAAGCTGGTCGACTACCGTCCCGCGACGCCGCCGACCGAAATCGGCCAGGTTCCCTTTGACGACCTGGCGCGGCAAGGTGTGCAGGCGGTGGCTATCGGCAGTGTTGAGCCCCAGGCGGGCGGCGGCGTGTCGGTGAAATACCGGCTGGTCGATGTCGCCAAGCGCGAGCAGTTGGCCGGGCTGGCGCAGAACCGGTCTACCGCACAATTGCGGCTTGCTGCGCACAAGGTTGCGGACCAGATCTACGAAAAGCTGACCGGCGCGCCGGGCATCTTCTCCACCAAGGTGGCCTACGTGCTGAAGCAGGGCCGCCGCTATCACTTGCAGGTGGCGGATGCGGACGGCTTCAATCCGCAGTCGGTGGTCTCCAGCGGTGAACCCATCATCTCGCCGGCTTGGTCGGCGGATGGCGGCCAGCTTGCTTATGTGTCGTTCGAGGCCAAGAAGCCGGTGGTCTATGTACAGTCGCTGAGCAGCGGTAACCGTCGGCCGGTGGCCAACTTCAAGGGCAGCAACAGCGCGCCGGCCTGGGCGCCGGATGGCAGTCGGCTGGCGGTGGTGCTGACCCGAGACGGCCTGTCGCAAATTTATAGCGTGCCGGTGCAGGGCGGTGAGGCCAAGCGCCTGGCGACCAGCAATGGCATCGATACCGAGCCGACCTTCTCGCCGGACGGCGCCTCCCTCTACTTCACCTCGGACCGCGGCGGCAGCCCGCAGATCTACCGCATGCCGGCCGGGGGCGGGCAAGCGCAGCGCGTAACCTTCGAAGGCAGCTACAACGTGTCGCCGCATATCAGCCCGGACGGCAAGAGCATGGTCTATGTGCAGAACAGCGGCGGGCGTTTCCGCGTGTCGCTGCTGGACCTCGCCAGCCGTCAGTCCCTGGCATTGACCGACACCGCGCATGACGAGTCCCCGACCTTCGCGCCCAATGGACGGATGATCCTGTACGCCACCCAGTCCGGCGGGCGCGGCGTGCTGGCCGCGGTCTCCAGCGATGGCAGGGTCAAGCAGCGGCTTTCGGAGCAGGTGGGTGATGTTCGGGAACCTGCGTGGGGTCCGCTGGTCGATCGCTGAGTCTGCTATTGCGGCGCATGCCGTTCCATCCCATAACGACCAAACCATGACGATCAAAGAAAAGGAGCCCGTGATGAACCGCACCAAACTGGCCGCCAGCCTGGCCCTGACAGCCCTGCTTGCCGCTTGCGCGAGTTCCGCCCCGCCGGCTCCGCCCGCGCCGGTGGAAAACCGCACCGCGCCGCCCGCCAATACCGGCCCGACCACCACGGCGGTGCAACCGGATGCGGGCACCAGCTCCGGCATGGACTCCGGGCAGATGGCCGGCGCGCCGAGCGGCAGCGTCTACTTTGACTACGACCAGTACGTGATCAAGGACGAGTTCCGCGGCCTGATGGACAGCAGTGCGGCCTTCCTGAAGAAGAACGCCGGTGCCCGCGTGCTGGTCCAGGGCAATGCCGACGAGCGCGGCAGCCGCGAATACAACCTGGCACTGGGCCAGAAGCGCGCCAACGCAGTGAAGAGCGCGCTGGAAGTGATGGGCGTCGACACCGCCCGCGTCGAGGCGGTGAGCCTGGGCGAAGAAAAGCCCGCTTGCGAGGAAAAGACCGAAGACTGCTACGCCAAAAACCGGCGCGCGGACTTTGTCTACCAAGGTAAGTAATCTGCGGGTTTGAAATCCGGCGACAGCGGATGGCGGCGTAGGCCGGCCATCCGTTGCCGTTTTTGAGCGTCCCGCTCCATTGCTAGGAATCCGGTATGAAACGGTTGTCCCTTTCGGTTGTGTTTGCCCTGGGTCTGTTGGCGACGTCCGGCGCGCGCGCCGGTCTGTTCGACGACGATGAAGCGCGCAAGCAGATCGCTGACCTGCGCAATGCGCAGCAGCAGACCGTCGATCGCTTGAACAAGCTGGAGTCGGTGATCAACAACCAGAAGATCCTGACCCTGCTCAACTCGCTGGAGCAGCAGAACGCCGAGATCGCCAAGCTGCGCGGCCAGATCGAAGTGCTGCAGTACCAGTTGCAGGAGCAGGACAAGCGCCAGAAAGACCTGTACCTGGATACCGACACCCGTCTGCGCCGGATCGAGGAGGGCGGCGTAGCGGCCGCGCCAGCCGCAGCCTCGGCGACCCCATCGGCGCCGGCCGATCCGCAAGCGGAGAATGCGGCCTACGATGCGGCCTTCGGCAAGTTCCGAGCGGGGGACTACGCGGGCTCGATCACCGGTTTCTCGGCCTTCCTGAAGCAGTATTCGGGTAGCAAGCTGGCGCCGAACGCGCAGTACTGGATCGGCAATGCCTACACCGCGCAGCGCGACTACAAGCGCGCTATCGCCGAACAGCAGAAGCTGGTCAACAACTACCCGGACAGCTCCAAGGTGCCGGATGCGATGCTGAACATCGCGACTTCCCAGCAGGAGCTGGGGGACTCGGCCGCCGCGAAGAAGACCTTGCAGGACCTGGTCTCCCGCTTCCCGCTGACCAATGCGGCGGAAACGGCGAAGAAGCGGCTGGCCACCATGAAATAGCGGGGGCTCTTTCCGTAAGCTCTTGTTTCTTGCGATAATTTGCCTCCCCCGGCAGGCCGCATTGCGGTCTGCCTTTATTTTTTTGGCCGGTCGTCCGCTTGCTGTCGATCTCTCCGCGAGCGCGCCGTATGCTTTGAGGTTGACCGGTCCAGACCTGAAGTGCTGCTATGTCCGTCCCGAATTCCGTCCGTCTCACTGAAGTCTTCTACTCGCTGCAAGGCGAATCCAGCCGCGTCGGCTTGCCGACGGTGTTCGTGCGCCTGACCGGTTGCCCGTTGCGCTGTGGTTATTGCGATAGTGCGTATGCCTTCTACGGCGGCGAGACGAAGTCGTACGATGAGGTGCTGGCGGAGGTTGCCAAGTATCCGGCCCGTTACGTCTGCGTGACCGGAGGTGAACCGTTGGCGCAGAAGAACTGTCTACCGCTGCTGACCCGGCTGTGCGATGCCGGATATTCGGTGTCGCTGGAGACCAGCGGAGCGGTGTCGGTGGCGGAGGTGGACCCGCGCGTGTCCCGCATCATGGACATCAAGACGCCCGGCTCGGGCGAGGTGGCACGCAATCTATGGGAGAACCTGCCGCTGCTCAACGAGCGCGACGAGGTGAAGTTCGTGCTGACCAGCCGGGAAGACTACGAGTGGGCACGGCAGGTGGTGGCGGAGCATCGCATCGCCGAGCGTTGCCCGGTTTTGTTCTCGCCGGTGTGGGACGGCGTGTCGCCGACAGACCTCGCTAACTGGGTGGTGAGTGATCAACTGCCGGTGCGGATGCAGGTGCAGCTGCACAAGATTCTGTGGGGCGAGAAACCCGGGGTGTAAGGGTTTGTCGCCAGGCCGGGGCAGGGAGCCCCGCAATGCGTGCACCGCCCCTGTGGCGGGCAGCCTGGAGTAACAACAATGAACAATAAAGCGGTTGTCCTGCTGTCGGGCGGGCTGGATTCGGCCACGGTGCTGGCCATGGTGAAGGCGGCCGGCTACGACTGCTATGCGCTGAGTTTCGACTACGGGCAGCGCCATCGTGCCGAGCTGGATGCCGCCAAGCGGGTGGCGTCGGCCCTGGGGGCGCGCGATCACCGAGTGGTGAAGCTGGATTTGACGCTGTTCGGCGGTTCTGCACTGACGGATAGCGCCATCGATGTGCCAACGGCGCCGACTGAAGGCATCCCGGTCACCTATGTGCCGGCCCGCAACACCGTGCTGCTGTCGGTGGCGCTGGCCTGGGCGGAGGTGCTGGAAGCGCAGGCGATCGGCATCGGCGTGAACGCGGTGGATTACTCCGGCTACCCGGATTGCCGGCCGGAATACATCGCGGCCTTCGAGCGCATGGCCAATCTGGCGACCAAGACAGGCGTGGAAGGCCAAAAACTGACGCTGCTGACGCCGCTGATCGACCTGCCCAAGGGCGAGATCATTCGCCGTGGCGTGGCGCTGGGCGTGGACTACGGCCTGACCGTGTCCTGCTACCAGGCGGACGCGGAAGGGCGGGCTTGCGGCGAGTGCGATTCCTGCCGCATCCGCAAAGCCGGCTTCGACACGGCCGGCGTAACGGACCCGACGCCGTACCGCTGAGTTCGAGTTTTGGGTCGTTGCCTTGACGGGGGGCGGGTCCCTCTATACAATGCGCGACCTTCGACGGGTCGGTAGCTCAGTCGGTAGAGCAGCGGACTTTTAATCCGTTGGTCGCGAGTTCGAGTCTCGCCCGACCCACCATCGAATACGCAAAAAGCCCAGGTACCTGCCTGGGCTTTTTTGTGGCTGCGGGCTGCGGCGAGCGATCCATCTACCGACGGGCGCAAAGCAAGCTTTGCTGATTCAACCGGTGGCAACCCATCCGCAGCCCCTTGAGACTTTCCCACCCTCCAGCTCCCGCCCGCCGGCGGGAGGGCTGTTGCATCGCAGGAGGGCGTGCCAGTCGGTGGGCGCTAATCACGGCGCTCTCTCTTTTCCCCGTTCCGGGTGAAATACGCCTGCGGCTTATCGAGGTTTCCCAGCTGTTTCCGGCGGGTTTCTGCTTGTCTTCCCCCGCCTGTCCTTTCGTGTAGTCCTTAACACACGACGTCCTCATCCGACCCGGTGCGCATTGGGACAATGTGCTATTACAAAAGGGTCCGCCCGCATGGATTGCCGGCGTGCGCGGACCCGGGGTCTGTTTGCAGGCTCTAGTCAAGCCGCGCTGCGCTGCGCATCCGGGTATCGCTGCTCGTCCGAGAGGGCACGAGATGAAGCAGACGAAGACGGCCGAAGTCCTGATCGTCGACGACGAAGAACGTAACCGCAAATTGCTTCGGCTGATTCTCCAGGGGGAGGGATACCAGACCTGGGAATCGGAGCGAGGGGAAGAGGCGCTGGCCGTCGCGGCTGCGCGCCAGCCCGATGTCGTCCTGCTGGACCTGATGCTGCCCGGCATGGATGGCTTCCAGGTACTGCGCCTGATGAAGGAAAACCCCGCGATCCAGAACATCCCGGTGGTGGTGGTCACCGCGGTGGATGATCCGGCCGCGCGCTCGCGGGTGGAACGGGCCGGCGCAGCGGGGTTCATCACCAAGCCGATCGACCGCTGGGAGGTGGCCTCCCGCATCCGGGACGTGCTCGCCTTGCAGGAGCCGGAGAACCGATTCACCCATCAGTTGGCCAAAGCCTTGGGGCGGCCTGGGCCGCTGGTGCAGGACGACCTGCTGGAGGTGGGGCAGTCGCTGTCCGCGCTGGCTGAGCATGGTGATCACGGCACGCTGCGCCATTTGCGGCGCATGTCGGGTTACATGCGGGTGCTTGCCACCGATATGGGATTGCCGGTCGATCAGGTGCGCTTGCTGTCCGCAGCCGTGCCCCTGCACGACGTGGGGATGGTGATGGTGCCGGCGGAGGTGCGGCGAAAGATGGTGCCGTTGACGGCGGACGAATGGACGCTGGTGCGGCGGCACCCGGTGGCGGGGGCGGATCTGCTGTCCTTGGGCAGTTCGCCGGTCCTGAGGCTCGGGGCGGAAATCGCGCGCGCTCACCACGAGCGCTGGGATGGCTCGGGCTATCCGGATGGTCTTGCCGGGGAGGAGATTCCGCTGTCCGCGCGGCTGACCCATCTATGCGATTGCTACGACGCGTTGCGCCGGCCATTGCCCTACCGCGCGGCCATGGGGCACGAGGCGGCGCTGGCGGCGCTGGCCGGGGGCGATGCACGCGGCCAGCACGTCCACTTCGATCCGGCCATGCTGGCGCTGCTGACCCGCAGCGCGGGCCGGCTGCAGGAAATCTACGAGCAGCTTCCGGATATCTGAGCCGCCAGTAGCAGCGCGGCGGCGCCATCAACAGGAGGACGGGGTGAGCAGTGTCGAGCAGCTTGAACGCCTGACGCGGATGCATTCGCTGCTCAGCCGCGTAAACCGCGCCATTGTGCGGGCGGAGAGCCCCGACCAATTGTTCGAGCAGGTCTGCCGCATTGCCGTCGACACCGGCTTGTTCGAATTCGCCTGGCTGGGCCTGCTGGTGCCGGGCTCGCTGTCGCTGGAACTGACTCATGTCTATTCGGCCGCCGACTCGGCCGAAGGAGCGTCGACGCGGCCGGAGTGGCCGATCTTCGAGGATGACGCGCTGGAAGTCGCGCAGACCGGGCGGCACATGGTGTCCGAGGCGTTGCCAGACCCCTTGCCGCTGTTGCAGCAATTGGGGCTGCTGCTGCCACCGCTGCGTGGCGGCGCCTATCTGCCGATCGCCGAGGCGGGCCGGGTGGTGGGCGTACTGGCGGTCTACACCTGCCAGCAAGATGTGTTCGATCCGGCGGTGGTCAACCTGTTGGTCGAGGTGGCGGGCGATATTTCGTTCTGCCTGGATCACATCCTGCAGGAACAGCGTCGGCTGGTGGCGGAGACCAAGGTCCAGTACATGGCCTTGTACGACCGCCAGACCGGGTTGCCGAACCGCACCCTGCTGGAAGAGCGGATCGCCACCTATGCCGAGCGCAGCCGGAATGAAGGCAAGCAGCTGGTGGTGGCGCTGGTGAAGTTGTACCGGCTGGACCAACTGGTGCAGATGCTCGGGCATGCCGATCTGGACGAGGCGATCCGCGTGTTCGGCCTGCGGCTGGAAGGGGTGGTCAACGGCACGGTGGCGCGGCTGGCGCCCGGGGAATTTGCGCTGGCGGTGCCGGGGCTTGCCTCGCTGGACGAGGCGGAAGCGCTGGCGGCCACGGTGCAGCAGGCGGTGGACGAGGTGGTGCCGCTCACCGAGGGTGAGGTCTACCTGGCGGCCGCCGTCGGCGGCGTGCTGTTCCCGATACAGGAAGCCGAGGTGGGCCAGCTGCTGCGCCGTGCACGGGCGGCGGTCAACGTGGCGATGCAGGAAGGCGCGCCGCGTTTTTACCGGGCGGATTTCGATCGCGACTCCGACCAGCGTCTGTCGCTGGAGGCGGCGCTCTACCGGGCACTGGAGCGTGACGAATTCGAGCTGCGTTACCAGCCGCAAGCCAGCCTGAAATCCGGCGCCATCGTCGGGGCGGAGGCGTTGCTGCGCTGGCGGCATCCGGAAATGGCCCTGGTGGAACCGGCGCGGTTCATCCCGCTGCTGGAGCAGACCGGGATGATGGTCAGCGTCGGCGAATGGGTGCTGCGCACCGCCTGCAAGCAGAACAAGGCCTGGCAGGACATGGGGCTGCCGCCGGTGCGGGTGGCGGTCAATCTGTCTGCGCAGCAGATGCGGCGGGCGGATATGGTGCAGGTAGTGGAGCAGGCATTGCGCGATAGCGGGCTGGCACCGGAGTGGCTGGAGCTGGAGCTGACCGAGTCGATGATTCTGGAGGACGCCACCGCCACTATCCGCACCATGCGGGATCTGAAGGCACTGGGGATCTACCTGTCGCTGGACGATTTCGGCACCGGCTATTCCTCGCTGGCCTATCTGCAGCGCTTTCCGGTGGACCGCATCAAGATCGACAAATCCTTCATCAACGACGTGACGACGCATGCCGGGTCGGCAGCCATCGTGCGCAGCATCCTCAACATGGCCGAGAACCTGGGGCTGGCGGTGGTGGCCGAAGGCGTCGAAACCAGTTCGCAGTTGCACTATCTGCAACGGCAGACCTGCGCCGACATGCAGGGCTATGTGTTCAGCAAGCCGGTATCGGCGGCGGAGCTCGCCGATCTGTTGCGCACCGACCAGCGACTGACAGTGCGGGAGGAACAATCCAGCGGCAGCTACACCGTGCTGGTGGTGGATGACGAGGAAAACATCTGCAAGGCCCTGCGGCGCCTGCTGCGCCGGGAGGGGCTGACGGTGCTGACGGCGCAGTCGGCCGACGAGGCCTTCGAAGTACTGGCGGCGAACGAGGTGGGCGTGATCATCTGCGACCAGCGCATGCCCGGCCGCAGTGGCATCGAGCTGCTGGACCAGGTGAAGAGCCTGTACCCGAATTCGATCCGTATCCTGCTGACCGGTTATGCGGAATTCACCTCGGTGGTGGATGCGATCAACCGGGGCGCGCTGTTCAAGGTGCTGACCAAGCCCTGGGAGGACGCGCTGCTGATCGAGAACGTACGCGAAGCCTTTCGCTGGTACGAGGCGTTGCGGCAGAACCGCCAGGCGGTTACCGCGTTGTCGCCCGAGGCGGGCAAGCAGGCACCGGACTGAGGGGCGGCCGTGGACGAACTGCGCCAACTGGTTGTACTGACCCTGGACGGACGTCGTTACGCGCTGGATCTGCGGACCATCGACCGCGTAGTCCGCGCCGTGGCGGTGACCGCCCTGCCGGGCGCGCCGTCGACGGTGGCGGGCGTGATCGACGTGCAGGGGGAGGTGATTCCGCTGTTCGACCTGCGGCGCCGATTCGGCCTGCCAGCCCGGCCGCTGCGCCTGGCCGACCAGATGGTGGTGGCCCGCACGGCGCAGCGCCGCGTCGCGCTGTGGGTGGACGAGGTGGCGGACATCGTCAGCTGCCCGGCGTCCGAGGTGCTGGCGGCCGACACGCTGGTGCCGGGCCTGGCCTATGTGCAGGGCGTGGTCCGGCTGCCGGACGGACTGGTGCTGATCCACGATCTGGATCGCTTCTTGTCAGAGGATGAGGCTGATGCACTGGACGCCGCCCTTGCTGGCACCTGACAGGACGGCGCATCGGTCGGGGGCGGCCAGGTCGCTGACGGAGGCGTTTGCCCGCGTCGTCGGCGCGCGGATGGGGTTGAGCTTTCCGCCAGAGCGGTACGACGACCTGCTGCGGCAGATGGCCGGCGCGGCGACGGATTTCGGTCAGCCGGACGCGCAGGCCTGCATGCAATGGCTGCTGCGTGCGGCGCTGACCGAATCACAGGTGGCGGTCCTGGCGCGCCACCTGACAGTGGGCGAAACCTATTTCTTCCGCGAGCCGGCGCTGTTCGACGCGCTGGAGCAGCAGATCCTGCCCCGGCTGATCGTCGCGCGGCGGGCGGCCGGCAACCTGAGCCTTCGGCTGTGGAGCGCGGCCTGCTGCACCGGCGAGGAGGTCTATTCGCTGGCGATCGTCCTGCAACGCCTGCTGCCGGACCTGCCGAACTGGCAGATCACCTTGCTCGGCACCGACATCAACCCCGCTTTCCTGCGGCGGGCGGAGGTGGCGGAGTATGGCGCCTGGTCCTTCCGCAATGCGCCGGTGGGCTTGCAGGCGAGCGCCTTCGAACCTGCCAGCGATGGCCGGCATGCGTTGCGGCCGGCGTTGCGCCAGCTGGCCCGCTTTGCCTACCTGAACCTGGTGGAAGACCGTTATCCCTCCTTCGAGACCCATACGGTCGGGATGGATGTGATCCTGTGCCGCAATGTGCTGATGTACTTCGAACCGGCCATGCTGCCCGGCGTGGTGGAACGGCTGCGGCGGTCGCTGGTGCCCGGCGGCTGGCTGGCGGTGGGCGCTGCGGAAACCCAGCGGGAACTGTTCGGCCAATTCGAGACGGTGGGCTTCCCGGGTGCGTCGGTGTACCGCAAGGGGCCTGTCGATCAGGCGTGGACGCCCGGGCTGTCCGATTTTTCCCTGCCGCCGCTGCGCGAAGTGATGCCGGTGGTCGCGCTGGCACCCGTCAGCAAGTCGCCGATGCCGCCCGCGGAGGTTGCCAGGCCACTCCGGCGAGTGCCAGAAAAGCCGGCCCCGACGGTCTATGACGATGCCCAGACGGAATACCGGGCAGGCCGCTACCCGGAAGCACTGGCCCGACTGAACGATGCCGAGGACGGAGCGTCGATGCTGCTGCGGGCCCGCGTGCTGGCCAACCTGGGGCGCGGCGTGGGGGCGGCGGGCCCGGGTGGGGGCCACGGGGGGGCGGGGGCGGGCGGCGCAGGGGGTGGGCGCGCGGGCCCGCGCGGCCGCCCGGCTCGACCCGGTGCCCTACTACCTGCTGGCGACCATCTGCGACGAGATGGGCGACGACCCGGCGGCGGCCAGCGCATTGAAGCAGGCGCTCTACCTGAATCCTCGCTTTGTGCTGGCGTATTTCGCGCTGGCCAATGTGTCGCGCCGGCTAAACCGGCCGCAGCAGGCCCGCCGCTGCTTTGCGCAGGTGCGTGACCTGCTGGCCGGTCTGGAGGCCGACGCGGTGGTGCCGGAGTCGGAAGGGCTGACGGCCGGTCGCCTGGCCGAAATGGTCGATGCCCAGATTTCGCCGGGGAGGGTGCAGTCATGAGCCGCGAACACAAGCAGGGCAAGCCGGTGTCCATCGACTGGGACGAGGTGCACCGCCGCCTTCAGGTGGCGCGCGAAGCGATCGAGCGGGAGGCCGACCCATCCGAGCAGGTGCGGGAGGCCGTGCTGCTCGACCGCGCCCGGTTGCTGGCCCGATCGCTGGACGACGGCGCCACGGCCGAGGAGTGGCTGGAGGTGGTCTGCTTCGAACTGGCGCATGAAACCTACGGGCTGGAGTCCGCGCTGGTGCATGAAGTGGTGCCGCTCAAGGAGCTCACGCCGCTGCCATGCGTGCCAGCCTTCGTGCGCGGCATCATCAACGTGAGAGGCCATATCGTGTCGGTGATCGACATCAAGACCTTCTTCGGGCTGCCCGAGCGGGGCATCACCGACCTCAACCGGGTGTTGATCCTGCGGCAGGGGCGCATGGAGTTCGGCATCCTGGCGGACCGCATCCTGGGGGCGGAGCGCGTGGCGCTGAGCGATCTGCAGACCGGCCTGGCGACGTTGACCGGCGTGCGGGCCGAGTACCTGCGCGGCGTCACGCCGGACCGCCGGGTGATCCTCGACGCGACCCGCCTGCTGAACGATCCCGCCCTGATCATCGACGAGGAGGTGGGTTGATGACCGCGACCCAAGTGATGCGCCAAGGTGCCGGCCGCAGCGTGGCGGTGTCCATCGGGATGAAGCTGTGGGCCGGCCTGCTGGTGATCCTGCTGATCACCGCCATTGTCGGCGTGGTGGCCTTCCGCAACATCGAGAAGCTCGACGAGACCGCCCGCTGGGTCTCGCATACCCATCAGGTGCGGACCGCGCTGAAATCACTGCTGTCGGACCTGCAGGGGGCGGAGTCGGAGCAGCGGGTCTACCTGATCACCGGCGACAACCGCTTTGTCGATGGCTATGAGTCAGGCATCCAACGGGCATCGGCAGATCTGGAGGAGATCAAGTCGCTGACAGCCGACAACCCCACGCAGCAGCAACGCCTGCTGCGGCTGGAGCAGCTGCTGGGCGAGCGGGTCGCCATCCTGAAAAGCACTGTCGCGCTGCGCCAAGCCAAGGGCTTCGAGGAGGCGCGCGCGGCCGTGACAAGCGGGAGAGGCACCGATACGACGGCGGCCATTCGCACGCTGCTCGGCGAAATGGAAAAGACCGAGGACGGCCTGCAGGCAATCCGTGATCGCGAGGCGACCAACAGCTCGCAGAACGCCCGCACGACCATCACGGCGGGGGTGCTGGTGTCGTTGGCGTTCGTGATCGGCATCGCGCTGTTCCTGAGCCGCCACATCGGCCGGCCGCTGCAAACGGTGACGACCCTGGCGGAACGCATCAGCAGCGGTGACCTGCCCGACGACGTGCCGGTCGACGCGCGGACCGACGAACTGGGCGTGTTGATCCGTGCCTTCGCCCGCATGACGGCCTCGCTGCGGGACATGGCAACCCAGGCTGAGCGGATCGCCGCCGGCGACCTCACCGTGCAACCGACGCCGCAATCGGCGGTCGACACGCTGGGCAATGCCTTTGCCGCCATGGTGAACGACCTGCGTAACCTGCATAGCGGGCTGGGGGAGGGCATCGGCATCCTGGCCAGCTCGTCGACGCAGATCCTGGCGAGCAGCACGCAGATCGCCGCCGGGACGGAGGAGACGTCGGTGTCCATCGGCGAGACCAGCACCACGGTCGAAGAGGTGAAGCAGACCTCGCAGATTTCCAGCGACAAGGCGCGCGCGGTGTCGGATACCGCTCAGCGGTCGGCTGAGGTGGCACAGAACGGCAAGCGCGCGGTCGACTCCACCGTAGACGGCATGCAGCATATCCAGGAGCAGATGGGGCTGATCGCCGAAAGCATCGTGCGGCTGTCCGAACAGACCCAGGCCATCGGCGAGATCATCGCCACCGTCAACGACCTGGCCGAGCAATCCAACCTGCTGGCGGTCAACGCCTCCATCGAGGCGGCCCGGGCGGGCGAGCAGGGCAAGGGCTTCGCCGTGGTCGCCACCGAGGTCAAGAGCCTGGCCGAGCAATCCAAGCAGGCCACCGTGCAGGTGCGCACCTTGCTGGGCGAAATCCAGAAAGCCACTCACGAGGCGGTGCTGGCCACCGAGCAGGGCAACAAGGCGGTGACCAGCGGCGTGAAGCAGTCCGGCGAGGCGGGCGAATCGATTCGCCGGCTGGCGGAAAACATTGCCGAAGGCGCGCAGGCGGCCACCCAGATTGCCGTGTCGGCCCAACAACAATTGGTAGGCATGGATCAACTGGCGCAGGCGATGCAGAACATCCGCGACGCCAGCGAACAGAACCTGCGCAGCTCCAGGCAGACCGAGCGGGCCGCGGAGGATCTGCATCAGCTCGGCGTACGGTTGAAGGACATGTTGGCGCGTTACCGGGTGTAAGCCGTTTCCGGCTCCATCCAAGTCGCACACCCCCGCAAAGAGGAGCGGTGCCTTGAACTGGCTGCTTGACCTGTCGATCCGCAACAAGTTGTTGCTGGCGTTCGGCGTGATGCTGTTGCTGCTGGCAGGGGTGATCGCGGGCGCCTATGGCAGCCTGTCGTCCCTACAGGCCTCGCAGCGGCAGATGTACGAGCGCAATGTGCAGATCTCGCAGGAGCTGGTGGAATTCCGCGCCGACGAGAACCGCCTCCGTACCTCCATCCTGGAAATGCAGCTCGAAACGCAGCCCGCCGGCTTGCATGGGCTGGAGCGCGACATCGAAGCCCTGCGACAGCAGGCGGACCGCCGATTGGCGCACCTGTACCGCCTGAGCGATGGCGATACCCGCATCACCCGTGGCCTGGACGAGATGCGCCGCATCCTGATCGATTACCGGCAGGTGCGGGCGCAACAGATCCAGTTGCTGTACGCCGGCCAGGTGACCGAAGCCCGCCGCCTGCTGGC
>CBIHQA010000046.1:0-13711 GCA_966211475.1 uncultured Neisseriales bacterium | reverse complement strand
GAGCAGAGGACTCATAATCCTTTGGTCGTTGGTTCAAGTCCAACACGCCCTACCAGTACCAGTGCGGATTGTTTGCTATGTTTTGCATAGTAAAACTTCCGCAATTCCTGGCACTGTTCCGCAAAACTACCTCGAAGGCTTCACTTTCCGGCCCACCTTGTGGCGGATGTAGCCGGCTGTCATGGCTTCGGTGGTGTGGCCCAGCAGGGCCTGGGCCGCACGGGTGCCGGCCGCCTCGTCTGTCTCCGTGGCAGCCTTAGCGCGGAAGTCCCGGAACTGAAAGTCCGCCTTTGGGATACCCGCCTTGGCGCGCGCCTGGTCGAACCGGTAGCGCAGCGCGTCCGCCTTCAGCGGTTGCCCGGCTTCATTGACCAGCAGCTCGCCCGCTATGGTCCCCAGCTTCTTCTTGTAGGCGCGGATTTCTTTGATCAGCTCGGCCAGGCCGCCGATCAGCTCGATGCGCAGCTTGGCCTGGGTCTTGCCCTGGCGGACGTGAAGTAGCCCGTCCTTGATGTCCGATTCCTTGATCTTGCGCACGTCTGCGGGGCGCTGCCCGATCAGGTCGGCCAGGCGCATGGCGAACTGCAGCGGCTGGTCGGCCACGTCCAGCACCTTCTGCACCATGTCGGCATCCGGCGCGGTGTCGCGGCCGGTTTCGGTGAAGCGCTTCACCCCGGTGCAGGGATTTGGCAGCTTGGTGATGCCTTCCTCCCGCGCCCAGTTCCACATGTGAGAGACCAGCGCCTTTGCGCGGTTGGCTCTCACCTGGCCATAGGTGGCCGGGATCTCTTTCGCCGGTGCGCCGTCCTTGCGGGCCTGCTGCTTGGCCACGGCCGCAGCCCGAGCCTCGGCCGCGCGCCAGCGCATGAACTGGCGGATGTGCTGGGGTTCCACCGCGTCGAGGGGGGCCGGGGGATCTCCGAAGAATCGCAGCACCCAGCCCTTTTCCTGGTTGTCGCTCTTCTGGCTGTCGCTGGCCTTGGTGGGTACGACCTCGGCAAAGTACCGCTGGACGACATAGGGCATGGTCAGCACGCCCTCGGCTGGTGTCTGCCTGCTGGTCAGCTCTGCCCACTTCGCCACGGCCAGCACATAGTCGGAGCCCAGCGGGATTTCCTTGCGCGGCCGGCCGCCGGTGTCCAAGTAGTAGTGCACCTTGGCCCCGCGCTCGCGCGCACGCATGCCCTTGGGCAAGTTCGACCAGCGGCTCGGCTTGCGGCCCATCAGTGTGCTCCCACTACTCGTGGCGCCCAGCGCTGCGGCTGGGCAGGTTCTTCCTTGCGGCCCTCGATGGCGCCACGGGTGACCACGGGGTGCCCGGTGGCGTTCACGCGGAATGGTATCGCCGCGGCCTTGAGCCATTCGATCTGCTTGCTTTTGAACTTGTAGCCGGTCAGCTTGGCCAGCTCGTCGTCTTCCAGGAAGAGGCTGCTCATGGTGCTGGACCTCCTGCTGGCTTGTGATCGACCTGCAGCTTGCGGATGGCGTTGACTTTGCGCAGCGCTGCCCGGGCAGCGAAGAGGTGTACGCGCTGTGGTTCCATCTGGTCGAGCGTGAAGCCGTCGCGCAGCCGGAGATCGATGACCTCGCTCTGCGCTTGGACGGAGTACCAAAGTGCGGTGGTATCGGCGCGCGTAAGCTTTGGTACCGGGGGCCTGCTGTCAGCGGCGCGGCGCAGCGCGTGCACCTCTGCGCGGGACTGGGCGTACAGCAGGTACGGGATCGTGCCCACGCCGCCGCGACCCTCCACCGCCAACTGGCGCGGGTCCACGTTCCTGGCGTGGGCGAGCAGCGCCTGCAGGGCCATGTCGTAGCCGCGCTGGGTGGCGCCGTCCACATTGCCACGGCGCTGGGCCAGCTTGCGGGTCTCGTAGAGAAGCTCGTGGATCAGCCACTCGTGCTCCTGGAGCCAGTCGTGTTTGTCGGTCGGGTCAAGCATCGCGCGCCCTCCCCAGCGTTGCCTGGGTTTGGATGATGGACTGCAGCAGCTGCAGCTCATGTTCCAGCACCCGGACCTTCGCACGCAATTCAGCGACCGTCGAATACTGGATCCGGTGCAGGCCATCTTTGGCGAGCACCACCGGATCGTCGCCACCATTGATCACGCGCGCATGCTCCTGCAGGAGTTCGAACGCCCGGTTGGCCTCGGCCACTGCCGCCTTGTCATTCGCGGGAGCTTGTGCGGCCTTCAGCGTCTTGTGCTGGAAATGGTGGCAGAGCGCGGTATGGTGCTCCAGCCATTCGGTGGTGTCGATCTCGATCACCTGGCGGGTGTCGGCCATGCGCTCGGCTGCCGATTGCTGTAGGGCGCGCGCGACCAAGCTGCCCTCCTGCGGCCGGGAGACTGGGCGGGCCCATGGGGCGAGGCGGGCGAGCTTTTGGATTGCGGACGACATCACAGGCCCCCCTTGACGCGGCGTTGCAGCTCTGCCAGGTCGGGCGAGCCGATGTCCTCGCGGGTGGATCCGTGCAACTCGGCGCTATGGAACACGATCTCTGCCAGCATGCTGATGCGCGCAGCAATACCGAAGGTGACCGGATGCTCTTCCGTCCCTTCGTGAAGCGTGAGGGTCTGCAGCGCCTCGGCGAGCTTCATGATTTCGTAGTTGGCCTGGCGGGCCAGCTCTCGGTAACCGGTATTGGTCTCGTGGTCGGATGCAGTCGCTGGGGACGCGTTCGGCGCGGCAGGGCGGGGGACGCCCGGATCGCAGCAGTCTCGCCCACTCACATCGCACTCGGTCAGCCAGTTCAGATGCAATGCCGCTTGATCCACCAGTACCTTTCGTTCTGGGCTTTCGCTGTCACCCGGAACGATGCGCGCGGCGCGGATCAGCGCAGCAATGTCGAAGGCTGCTTGCTCGATCTCGTGCCCAGCGGGCGGATGCTTTGAGGCTTGAGCGGCCAGGCCATGCGCGATGCGCAGCAGTCGGCATGAGTCACCGGACCATTCATGGCCTTCGCCGGTGGCGTGGGCCGCGCACAGCAACGCCTCGATTTGCCCAAAGGCCAGCTTGATGGCCGAGGCTGTGGATGGCTCAGTGGCGGCGGGCTCGCGAACTACCTTGACCTTCGCGCGGCGCTCTGCGACGGCGCTCATGCTGCACCTGCCTTGCCGAGATCGGCGAAGCCGGGGCCGTAGAGCCACGTTTCCGAGGTGCCATAGACCTGTCCACCGATGGCGCTGTCGGCCATCGCGCCCAATTGCCGAGACAGTTGTTGTGCAGCGTCAATCAGCACGTTGGTGTCCCAACCTTCCTCTGCCGTCCCTGCGGACATCAGCACGCGGTCGAGTGTGAGTGCCGTCCCTGCGACGTGTTCAAGCACCGAGCGCAGCTGCCGCTCGCTGTAGGGAGTATCGCCGGGCTCAACGGGCCGGACTTGGGGCGTGGGCTGGTCGCGGAGCTGGCGCATGCCGGCCCTGATGCCCTCGGCCATGGACTCCGAAGGTTCCATGTCCACGTTGTAGCTGAGGCAGGCTGAATCGAGGGTCTGATGCACTGCTTGGAGGTGCGGGATCGATGTACTGCCCGAGCTAGCTGCCCGCTCAACAGCAATCGCGCCTGCAATGAGGCAGCGAGCGCGATACAGCGAGACGAACGCTTCGCGAGATTCCGACAGTGCGTCGGCCGCCGCGTGCAGCAGTTCGGAGCTATCGGCATGCAGGTCAGCATGGTTAGCGCCGTAGATCGCCATCAGCTGTTGCCGGAGCGTGGTGGCCACCAACTGCTCGTCGGCAGTAAGTCCGTCTTTCTTCGGTTGGGGCGCTGCCTGGGCCGGCGCTAGGGCGGCGGGCTTAAGGGGCATCACGGCGGGGCAGGGGGATGCCTTTGCCTTCTGCGCGGCCTTGTTTGCGCGCACGGGCGCGTCTGCTGTAGCATTCGTCATGGTTCGTTCCTTGTGAGAAGGGGTCGGGCTAAGAGGTCTGCTCGGTTGGCGCCGAGCTTTCTTCGGACTGGGGCTGACAGTTGGCGCTGTCGGCCTTTTGTCTTTCTGGCGGGGCAGTTGCTGGGTTCATGTCACTGATCCTAGGCGGGCGAGGTGGTCAAAACACCCCCGAAAAGCACGCAAAAATGTGACGTTTCGCGGAAATTTGGCCAGAAGTCACTTTTGCTGTCCTTTCTGCTGGGTG
This sequence comes from uncultured Neisseriales bacterium, assembly GCA_966211475.1. Lineage (GTDB taxonomy): Bacteria > Pseudomonadota > Gammaproteobacteria > Burkholderiales > Leeiaceae > Leeia. Next base: position 9,582 of record CBIHQA010000046.1, on the reverse strand, counting down.
ATGAAGCGCTTGGCCTTGAACGTGGAGCGGAGGCGGTGGAGTAGCTCCGCGTTGAAAGTGCGCTCTGCCTCGTCGGCTGCAGCGTGGATCTGGTCATGAAGATCACGCGGCACGCGAAGCGACGTTTTGACGAAATCTTTTTGAGTGGTCATGTCTTTAAAATGAAGGCGCTGGAGTGATCGTATCGTGCCTTGAATTTGAAGGCAATAGGTGACTTCAATTTAGGGCTACTATTCATTCATGGCAACTGCGTACCAAGACGACTACATGAAGACCGCGCTGCGGCTCCCCCGGGGACTGCACGCGAAAATTCAGGAGGCGGCCACGTCAAGCGGGAAGAGCCTGAACAGCGAGCTCATCCATCGGTTGCAGCAGAGCTTCGAAGGCAGCGTTTCCACCGATCTCGCCCTCGTTCTTGCCTCGCTTGAGGCCGTGCTCGCCACTACGCTGGTCGAGAAGATGAACGCGGAGTACAACGCCGGCCTGCTTGCTGCGGCGCTCCGGCAGTTGCTCCAGGGTGAGAGCCTGAGCGAAGAGTCGCTGGCCCTCGTCGAGGGGAAGATGACGGAGGCGCTCACGGCACAGTCGTACCGGCCCGACGCAGCTCGTACTGAAGAAAACCTGACCGCGCAGCAGATCGCCGACGCCCGCGTGCGCATGCTGGCGGCGGCAATGGCGCTCCGAGAGGGACAGCCCGAGCCAGGCGGTGCTGGGCAGGCAGGTGACCAGATCGCGCGGCGCGTTGCGGTTGACGCAGAGCGGCACGTTGCTTGTGTTTCCGACGGGCAGCGTAAGACCGCGCGGGCGAAGTCCAAGACCTGACCCATCGAGCCGACTATGACCCAAGACGAAGCAAAGCAACACGTCACCAGCCTGTGGATGGATTGGCTCGCCAGAAGAGAACGCACCACGCTCTCCCAGGACATGCAGGTCTTCTACGCCGATCTTCAGAAGCAGCATCCGCACGTGCTGGCGTTCCGCACCGCTGGCGACAAGTGGCAAACGGTGAAGAGTTGGATTCAGGATCGCTACTGACCCCACCTGCCCGCCAAAACTGGCGCTGAGCAGGTTTCGCCCAGGAGGGGGAGAACTCCCCCATTCCAATCTATATCACTGAGTGGTATGATTTGCGCATGAGCAGAGTCTTTCGCACCCGCACTTTCACGCGGTCGATGCGGAAGTCGGGTCTGACTGACAAGGCTCTGAGCGACGCCGTGGACGAGATGGCCCGAGGGCTTGTCGATGCCGACCTGGGCGGGCACGTGGTGAAGAAGCGTGTTGCGTTGCCCGGCAAGGGCAAAAGCGGCGGGGCGCGGACTATCGTGGCCACCAAGCTGGCTGACCGCTGGTTTTTCCTGTTCGGGTTCAACAAGAACGAGCGGGCCAATATCGACAAAGACGAGTTGAAGGCGCTGCAAGAAGTGGCGCAGGAGTTGCTGGGCTTTGATGACCAGCAGTTGGAAGCCGCCTTGGCGGCAGGCGAGTTGGTGGAGGTGTTGAATGACCCAGCGTAAGAGCCGCATCTTGGAAGAGATGCACGAAACCGCGCGCGGATTGCAGGGTGCGGGGCTGATCAGCAAGCGCCGCATGAGCGAGTTCGACGCACTGTGCCAGCTTGCCGTGCATGAAATTCCTCCGCAGCAGATCAAGTCGCTGCGGGAGCAGGCGCATTTGAGCCAAGCAGTGTTTGCCGCTGTGCTCAACACCAGCCTGTCTACAGTGCAGAAATGGGAAATCGGCGACAAGCGCCCCAGCGGGCCATCCTTGAAGCTGCTCAACTTGATTGAGCGCAAGGGGCTGGAGGCGGTGCTGTGAAGACCACCAGCCCTGACGGAAACGACACCAGCGTGACGCCGGGAACATCGGCTCTGGTCGCGTAGCTGGCAGGGCAGTTTGAGGAAATGAACCATGAGTCGCAGCCGACGCAAGACGCCGATATTCGGCATCACCACAGCGCGTAGCGAACGCGAAGACAAAGCCTTGTGGCATGGCCGCTGGCGTGCTGCCGAGCGTACAGCCCTGGCGGGGATGCTGCCCGGCTGTGCCGACGCTCACATGACCACGCCAGCGCGCAGCGTGAGTGACCCGTGGGGCATGTCGAAGGACGGTCGGCGCTTTTGGTCGCTGGAGCAGCGAGTGGCCGCTGCCAGCCGGGCAGCTCGGGCGGGACGAAGCCAGGCTGAGCGCGCTGCTATTGAGATTCGGGCTCTTCGCCGGTTCATGGCCAAGTAGTGGGTCAAGCGAAGGCTTGAACCAACCGACTCAGAACTGAGGGCGTCGGCCGTGGTGACAATCGCCATGGTTGCCATCACGCAGTTCTCACTTCAGCGGTCGCAGCCAACACGCGCCGGTCGTGCTCAAGCATGAGCTTAGCCATCAGCGCCATGACAAAAGCGTCCTTGTCATACGATGCGCGATAGAGGTCGACCAGCCGCTGCAGACGGAATGAGTCCTTCGTCGCAAGAGCTGCGGAGATGTGCTGGTCGTCCAGGACGATTGATTCTTGGAGGGAGCTCATGTCAGTGATGGTGATGACGTGTCCGCATTGCGCAGCGGAGCGGATGACATTCGGTGTTGTGGGAGTGGTACCGCTCGGCCGTGGAACGCATGCAGCGGTGGCGAAATGCGGCAAATGCGGCGAACCCGTGACGGCCCATCTTCAGTCCTCGGTTTATACGGCCGACAAGATGCTGAATTCGGAAGTCGATCTGCTTGCTGTCCAAGAGATCGCTGTGCTGCACGTTTGGCCGCAGCCAACTTCTATCGATGCGCCCCTCCACTTGCCAGATAAGGTGCTGAGAGCTTTCATGGATGCGGCGAATGCTCGCCGCGTGCAGCTTTGGAATCCTGCCTGCGGTGCTTATCGCCGTTGCATGGAGTTGGCTTTGAAAGCGTTCGCACCCGATGTTGAGGCCTGGAAGATTGAGAAGCGGATCGACAAGCTCGCGGCCGAGCATCGAATTACCCCGGATCTCAAGGCATGGGCGCACGAACTGCGCCTTGACGGCAACGAAGCGGTGCATGGGGACGAGGACGCTACGCAAGAAATCACCGATCAGATGCATCACCTGACCTATTTCCTGCTTACTTATCTCTACACGTTGCCCAAGCAAGTAGAAGAAGCCCATGCTCGGCGACGAGGGGGGCAGACCGAGTAGGAAGCGCGTGTGGCCCATCATGGCCGTCAAACAGCTCTCCCCGCAAGGCGCTCCATCAGCGGGCGCTCGCGGTACTCTCCGAACACGCCGCCGAAGAACTCATTGGCGCCGTCGTGGATGACGCGGTCGAACTTGGCGTTCGTGGTCATCTCGTGCATGAACGCCATGGTGTGGCACCACTTGAGCGGCTGCATCTCCGTGTTGGTCCATTCGTCTTTGCGCGTGCTGGCGGAGTTCTCCAGGTCCAAGACGCTGATGAAACGGTGACACCTGTCGCCGTACTTGCGCACCATCTCGGTGTTGCGGTCGGCCGCGTTCGTGTTGAGCGCGTCGAAGATCTGCTCACGCGTCGCCTTTTTGTCGAGGGCGTCACAGAGGGGCAGGAGGTATCGCCCGATCTCGATCTCTGCTGAGCTGAGCATCAACTTGCGCTCGTCAAGGTCTGCCAGTTCTGCAATGGCCTCAGCCTTCATCATGCCGTCGACAGCGTTGTCGCGACGGCGCTCGAAATGAGCCTTCGAATCGTGAATTGCCGAGATGGCTTTGATGATACGGCGCGCGGAGTGGCGGATGGCCACAAGCTGCTTGATGAGCTGGTCTGCCGTTTCGGTGCCGTTGAGTGTGAGAACGATCATGTTGGACGGGTGCGAGTTGAAGAGTTACAGCCGCTGGCGCGCGCGGCGCTCAAAGTCGGCCCGGCGATCCAGCCGCTCGCGGCGGCGCGGATCGGCTGGCGGGTTAAGGGATGGCAGGGTCGAGCTGCTGAGGAAGTCGCGCCACAGCAGGGCGATGGCCATGCGCAGGGAGTTGCGCGGGGCGTTTCCCGCGCGGCGGTAGAGCCGGTACAAGTTCAAGCCCGTCATGCCCATCTCCAGAGCACGCGCAGCGCAGCAGCCACGGGCCAGACGATGAACAGGCCGGTGGCTACGGCGGCGGTAACGGCCATGCCGCGCGCCCAGGCCACGCTGCCGGGGGCAGGATGCTGGTGCTTCATGCCGTGACGCCTCGCGTGAAGCCGAAGCGCAGGTCAAACAGTCGCGCCGCCGTTTGCAGCATCTCCAGGTTGGCCTGGGCTGCCGCGATGTTGTCGGCCATCATGGCGCGCTGGATGCGAAGCGCCGTTGGCAACGGGATGGTTGAGAAATCCACGTCGTTCCAGAGGTCGTGCTGGGTGACGGGGGCGGGTGTTGGTTGGCTGGTGCTCATGCTTTTGCTCCTGCGGTTTGGCAGCGCCTGGCCAAGACGGCTTCGCTCTGCCGGGCGATTTCGATGACGCGGCGCTCGTGGCGCCGGGCGTGGTGTTCGCAGCGGCCAGCGGGCACGGCGCCGCCTGCGGCTTTCTGGGCGCGCCAATACCGGGCCTGGCTGGCATGCCAGAGGGCGTTGTTGAAGGCGATCTCGCCCGCGGCCGCTTCGATGCGGCGGGGTGTTCGCGTGGTGCTGGGCATGCGCAGGCCCCCGTGGACTGCGCGCGCAGCACGTTGGCCATGGCGCGGCGGGTGTGCACGGCATGCTCGCGGCCCAGGTGGTGGGCAAGGGCCAACAGGCCGGCCTCCAAGCTCTGCAGCGTGGGCTCGGCGGTCAGGTCCAGCAGTGTGCCGGGTTCGGTGATTTCGACCAGCGTCGGCGCTACGGTCGATCCGACGCGGCCGGGCTCGGCTTGGGCGTCGCAATGGGCGGCCAGTGCAGCGGCCTTGTCGGCCCATTCCTTGGCCAACGCAGCTGCGTGGCGCAGGCCGCACGCTGCAGCGGGCCAACGGCCGGCTTCAATCGCCCGGTGGGCAATCTCACTTCGGCGCAGGTGATCGAGGGGCGCCGCTTCCAGCAGTGCGGCAATGGCGGACGGTTGCATCCTTCGCTCCATCTGGGCGCCACGAAATGCGGCGCGACGGGCGAAGTATTACATCAGCTGATAGTTAATTCAACACAAAAAATGTTTCGGTGTTAAATTTTTCGATCTTTTGTCAATCCCATTGAGCGGGACGCATGGAGTAGATCTCGAAAACAACGGTCTGCACGCGCTCGATGTCCATGCCCAGTGCGCCCTTGTGCTGCTGAATCAGACGGACCCCACGGTCATGGGCGTCAGAGAGGCCGCTGGCGTTCACCAGAACCATCCCGATCTGTTCCTCCGTGTCCGGCTTATGGATGGCCACAAGGTACTTCCGGGTGCCCTGCGTTGACTTTTTCTGACGCGCTGCCGTAGCCGAGTCGGCACCTTCGGTAATTTCGGCGAGAGCATTGGCCTGGTCGGCCAGCCTAGTGCTGAACTGCGCTATGGGTACGCCCAAGCCTCTAGCGAAGCCCGCAGCAGCCTTCAAGCTGAGCGGAGAGGCGCCCCGAAGGAAGTTGTTGACGGCGCTTTGCCCCCCGATTTCGTATCTCTCGCCGAACTCGGCCTGGCTTGGACGGTTTGGGGTTGCGTCCCAGATGGCGCGCAGTCTCGCGGCCTCTTCTTGGTACATGGCGCGTTTGCGCTCTTCAAAGGATTCGGTCGTCATGGCCGCAATGGTCATGTATTTCCGTGGTTTCTCAAAACACAAGAAACTCAGCGCAAAACAGTGAATGGTGTTAAATTCGCGCCATCATGAACCGCACGAAACTGATCCGCCAGCATCTTGGCCTCACCCAGAAAGCCCTCGGCGCGGCGATTGGCTGCAGCCAGGCCTGCATTCTTGCCTATGAGCAGGGTAGGGCGCTGCCGCACAAGCGGGCTGAGAAACTGATCGAGTACGCGGCAACCCGGGGCTGTGTGCTGGACTTCAACCACGTCTACGGCCAGCGGCCTCTTCCTCGCTGGGTGTCTGTGGATGGCGACGACGCCATCGCAGTTCACAGCTCGACGGCGGCGGGTCAAGTTGAGGAGCCTCCCCATGCCTGACCACCAACCCCGCCCGCGCCCAGCAGAGCCGGAGGCTGACCTGGTGCAGCCGCAGTGCCCACGGCCGCCGCATCTCGGCGGTGCTGAGGCGCCGGTGCAATCTCTGGTCAGTCGATCATTCGATCCCGGCGCTGATTCGCTCCCGTCCTTTGCCGGGTTGCAGCGCTGCTCTGAGTTTGCAGGAGGGGCAGAAGGCTTCGCCCGTTCCGACAAGAAGCATGGACTTCCTCCCGTTGTCGAAGCACGGCTGGCAGAGGTAGTGCAGCGGAACAGGACTGCCATCGCGGGCGCGCTCGTCCCCTTGGTAGCGGTAGGCGAAGAAAGAAGCCGTCCCCTGGGCGAGGTTGTGGGGGACGTACAGCTCGCGCTCGACCGCTTTCGCCTTGAGCTGGTCCACCTCAGCAACCAGTGCGTGGATTTTCGTTTGCGCAGCGTGGAGCTGCTCAACGACCTGCAGGTTGGCGCTTTGCACGTCGAAAAGCCGCTCTTTGAGGTCTGAGATGGCGTCATTGATTTTGCTCTCGTCTCGTGCTGCAACGGCCGCTTTCAACGCTTGCACGGTGGCTGACAGCCCACTTATGGCGCCTGAGATTTCGATCATGTCTGCCCCTCTCGGTGATGGTTGTGTGAGAACTCCATCGTACGTCCGGGAGAGGGCGGGCACCCATCCCCATCACAGCCGCCCCCGGCCAGCGGACCCCTTCTGCCAGCGCGGGGCACCTTCTTCCGAACGTGCTTGCGCGGCCTGGTACTCGACCCGCAACTCGCCAGCAATCCACCTCATCTCCAACCGCGCGGTGCGCATGTGTTGGGTAGATCGTCCCGTCTCGGGGTCCACGTTCATGCTGAACGCGGTCCTGGTGGACGTGTGGAAGGGCGCCGAGACGGGCCGGACCTTTGGTGAAGGGCGTGCTGTGGTCATGCCCTCCATTGTTTTTTTTCGGCCGTTCGCTGTCATTCCTCAGCGTTCCCAATTTTTGGGAGCCCGCGCGAACGCCGCTGTTTCAGGAGCAAACCATGGGTGAGTTTGAAAGCTTCAACCAGGCGCTCATTGAGTGCGTGAAGGTTGCAGGTGGTAGCAAGGTGGTGGGCCACAAGCTGTGGCCCGAGAAGGCGGTGGACGCTGCCCAGCGCCACCTGTTGGCATGCCTGAACGAGGACAAGCCCGAGCGCTTGTCACCCGAGCACCTGCTGATGCTATTGCGGTTGGCGCGCGACAAGGGTTGTCTGGCGGGCATTGATTTCATGCTGCGTGAGTTGAGCTGTGCCCCTGCCCACCCTATCGAGCCGCACGACGAGATGGCTGAATTGCAGCGGGCCTTCATCGAGTCGGTGAACGTGCAGGCCAAATTGGCGGAGCGCATGGAGCGTGCAGCGGGCCGGGTGAGCATGAGGTCCGTGGCATGACCCCGCCCAGCTGGGAACAGCTTCGTGACGCCGGCCGCGTGGTGATTGACCAGCCGGATCGAGGCTTGGCCATCTACCCCACCAACCATGGGAAAGTGGTGTTCGCAGTGCGAGGGGAGGGCGGCGCCCTGCTTCAGGTGCCGGTGCAACTCGCTGAAATGGACGCTGTGGCCAACGCACTCGCTGAGTCCGAGGCCCGCGCCTCAGTGGCTCAGGAGATGCTGCACGAGCAGGAATCCATGTTTGAGGCATTCCACCTGATTCAACGTGCAAAGGGGGCCTCATGACCCACCACTTCGAGCCCGTGCTGCCGTTGGTACGCGCTGCCGGCATCGAGCCCGCGGGCTGCCTTCGCGCGGCGTTGGCCATAGCGGAGTTACACGATGCAAACGGCGGCCTGCTGAAGGCATCCATGGCCTCCTTGGGCGCGCTTGCTGGCCTCTCGAAACAGCAGGTCCGGAAGCACGTGCATGCACTCATCTCGCTCGGTGTGCTGGAAGTGACGGCCAACGCACACGGCGGCGCCCCTGGGGCGGTGCCGCACTACCGGTTCAACGTGTTGCGCCTGCGCACGTTGGGCCAACAACCTGGAATAACGCCCGACATGTTCCAGATGCCCGCCATCGCCAGAAAACGCTTCGACGCAACTGAAGAAGCAGGACGCCAGGCTGACATGGTTCTGGAAATGCGTGGGCAGCCAGGGATGCGCTTCATCCGGTTCGTGCGCACAACTCCTCAAGGAGACATCCTGTACGGTCAGGCGCCTCTCAAGGCTCTGTTGCTGCCGAGCTTCGCCAAAGGGGCTTGGACAGGCTGGCTGAATCCGCACGAAGGATCTCCCAACTGGGCCGAACCGGTGCTCACACCCCCCGAAACGATTGAGAGCCTGCGGCAATGGGCCCAGCAAATCGCGCTTGGACGCGTAGAAAGTGTGGTCGGAGTATGAGTTTCCCTGCAATTGCCTGGGCATTGAAGCAGCCTGTGGGTCGTGCTTCCGCAAAGTTTCTGTTGATAGCCATGGCGGACTGCGTAAATGCAGACAGCACGGAAATGCTGTGCTTTCCATCGATTGCGCATTTGTCAAAAGTCACCGATATGGACCCCAAGTCCGTGAAGGCGAACCTGTTGAAGTTGCGCGAATTGGGGTTCATTGAGGACTCAGGTGACCGGAAAGGGCAGACAGGCCGAGTCGTCACCTACCGCCTCAAAACGCCTGAAAACGAAGCTCCCGAGGCTGCCGGCGAGCCTCCTCAATCGGCCCAAATTTCCGCATCAATGAGCCCAAATTTCCCTGTTCCCGCAGTCAGTGAAATGAGCCCAAATTTCCCTGGTAATGAGCCCAAATTTCCCGATCAATCGGCCCAAATTTCCCTGGTAATAGGCCCAAATTTGGGCCACGGAACCAGTAAAGAACCAGTAATTGAACCAGTAAAGGAACCAATAAAGCGCGCGAAGGACTCATTCAATGCTGCGCAGATCGACCTGCCGGAATGGTTGCCTCGCGAAGCTTGGGCGATGTGGGCGAAGGACAGGGCGGATCGAAAGAAGCCCATCACGCGGGCTGGAGCAACTTTGCAACTGAAGGACCTGGAGAGGTACCGAGCCCAAGGCCATGACCCGGTGACGGTCATCGAGCATTCGATATCGCGCGGCTGGCAGGGACTTTTCCCACCTCGAGAAGAGACTGCGCGGGCTGCTGGAGCAGGTCGAAAACCATCGTCGCATTCCGGCTTCGACAAGATCAACTACAGCGAAGGCATTGACGAAAATGGCTACATCATCGGCTGACTGGTTTGACAACACCGACGACGACCTGGCCCCTCGCCTTGCGCCTGTGGAACCCGTGGCGGTGGGACGCACGGAGCAATGTCCGGAGCACGGGGAGTTTCTCACCAAGCCTGTGTATCCCGGATCGCGCACGATGACCAAGTGTCCTGCCTGCACGCAAGCTGCTGCTGATCGGTACGCAGCGGAGGAGGCGAAGCGCAAGGCCGAAGCCGAAGAGGCACGGCAGAACGATCTGCTTCGCCGGAGGCTTGCGCAGAGTGGCCTGAAGGGCCGGATGCTGGCGTCAACTTTCGCCAGCTTCGAATGCGCCGGGAAAGCGCAGCAAGAGGTGCTGGCTCAGTGCCGCAG
>CBIHQA010000045.1:0-13716 GCA_966211475.1 uncultured Neisseriales bacterium | reverse complement strand
GCCGACCTGACCCTGGTCGAAGGCTTCAAGCGCGATGGCCATCCTAAACTGGAAGTATGGCGATCCGCGGTGGGTAAGCCGCCCCGCTGGCGCGAGGACCCGACCGTCTGCGTTGTGGCGGGCGATACCCCGCCCGAGCCGGATGCCCCCGGTTGGCTGGACGTCAATGATCCGGATGCCGTCTGCGCCTGGATCGTGGATTGGGTCCGTGCTGCCGCTTCCGCCTAACTGGACAAGAAACTGTCAAACCCATGAGTGCCGCACCTTCCCCCTTATTGTCAGTCGATGAAGCGCTGGAGCGCGTGCTGGCCGGTGCTCGTCCGGTCGCGCAAACCGAAACCCTGCCGCTGTTGGAGGCCGATGGCCGCGTGCTGGCGGCCGATGTCGTCTCGCCGCTGGATGTGCCGGGGTTCGACAACAGCGCCATGGACGGTTACGCCGTCGCCTTGCCGGAAGGCGCAGCGCCGCCATACCGACTGCCGGTGACGCAGCGCATTGCGGCCGGTAGTGTCGGCGCCGCTCTGCAGCCCGGCCAGGCGGCTCGCATCTTCACCGGCGCCCCGGTGCCGGTGGGCACCACCGGTGTGGTGATGCAGGAAGATTGCCAGTTGGACGGCGAGGTGGTGACGATCAACGTACCGGTGAAGCCCGGCCAGCACATCCGCCGCCGCGGCGAGGACATTGCGACCGGTACCGTGGTGGCCGCCCATGGCGAGCGGCTGGACCCGGCGCGCTTGTCGCTGATTGCCTCGATCGGTGTGCCGGCTGTGCAAGTTGCGGCGCGCCCGCGGGTGGCGGTCATGTTCACCGGCGACGAACTGACCTTGCCCGGAGAGCCGTTACCGCCGGGTGGCATTTACAACTCTAATCGCTTTGCGCTGATCTCGCTGCTGAAGCGCCTCGGTTGCACGGTGGTGGACCTGGGCAATGTGCCGGACAAGCGCGATGCGACGGTCGCCGCGCTGTCGAAAGCGGGCGAGGAGGTCGACCTGATTGTGACCTCCGGTGGCGTGTCGGTCGGCGAGGAAGACCACGTCAAGATGGCGGTCGAGCAGCTGGGCGCGCTGGATCTGTGGCGCATTGCGATGAAGCCGGGTAAGCCGTTGGCGTTCGGCCGGGTTGGCAACACGCCTTTCATCGGCCTGCCGGGCAACCCGGTGTCCAGCTTCGTGACCTTCGGGCTGTTCGTGCGGCCTTTCCTGCTGGCGCTGCAAGGGGCACCGGACGCAAGGCGGCCGATCGCACTGCCTGCCGGTTTCGCCTGGCCGCGGCCGGATCGCCGGCGCGAATTCCTGCGCGCCCGCTGGAATGCCGAGACGGGTAGCCTGGAGCTGTTCTCGAACCAAGGCTCCGGCGTGATGACGTCGGTCGTCTGGGCCGACGGCCTGGTGGAGGTGGAGCCTGGTACGACCATTGAGCCGGGGCAGTCCGTGCGCTACTGGCCGCTGGCTGACTGGCGCTGACAACTAACAACGCGGCCTGGCGGCAACCTCCGCGAGGCCTGAAAAGGAGGCAGGATGCGAACGCTCCACGTACTGTATTTCGCCCGCCTGCGCGAGCGCTTCGGCATGGCCGAAGAAACCCTCAATGTGCCGGCGGAGGTCGCCACCGCTCGCGACCTGGTGTCCTGGCTCGCCAATCGTGGCGGGGCCTGGCAGGAGGAGTTGGGCGGCGATAAGATTTTCCGCATTGCCGTCGACCAGGAACTGGCCGAGCCGCAGACGCTGTTGCCGGCGCAGGGCGAGGTGGCCGTGTTTCCCCCGGTGACCGGTGGTTGAGCCGATGGAAAGCCAGAAACAGGGGATGACCCGGATTTCGGTATCGGTGCAGGCCGAGGACTTCGACCTGAGCGAGGAAGAAGCCGCGCTGAGTGCGGGCGACGGGCGCATCGGCGCAGTTGCCGCCTTTGTCGGCCGGGTGCGGGATGTGGCGCATGATCAGTCCCTGCAGGCGATGGAGCTGGAGCACTATCCGGGCATGACCGAGAAGGCGCTCGACCGCATCGCGGCCGATGCGGCGGCGCGCTGGCGTCTGCTGGGGGTGCGGATCATCCACCGTATCGGGCGGCTGGCGTCGTGCGACCGGATCGTGCTGGTCCTGACTGCTAGCGGACACCGGCAGGACGCGTTCGCCGCCTGCGAATACATCATGGATTACCTGAAAACCCGGGCGCCGTTCTGGAAGAAGGAACACACCGATTCCGGCGCGCATTGGGTCGATGCGCGGGAGTCCGACGAGGCGGCGCTGGACCGATGGCAGTAGAGGTTGATGCAGTCATCCTGGCCGGTGGCGAAGGCCGGCGGCTGGGCGGCGTCGACAAGGGTTGGGCGATGCTCGCCGGCACGCCGCTGGTGCAGTGGGCGTGGGAGGCCGTGTCCCGCCAGACGGCGCCGGTCCGGCGGGTGTGGCTGTCGGCCAACCGCAACCAGGATCGCTATGCCGAACTGGGCGCAACCGTGCTGGGGGACCGTTCCCCTGGGTTTGCGGGTCCGCTGGCGGGCATCGATGCAGCATTTGCCGGCAGCGATGCGGAATGGCTGTGGATTGTCCCCTGCGATACGCCGCTGTTACCCGCAGATGCGCTGTCCCACCTGCTGGCTGGAGTCGGTACGGCGGATGCGGCGGTTGCCGTGACCGAGGCCGGTTGGCAGCCTACCGTCTGCCTGGTCCATCGCCGCACCTGGCCAGCTTTGCAAGCGCGGCTCGCGGCAGGGCAGGGTTCGGTACGCCATTGGCTGATCGCTTGCGGTGCGGTCGAAGTCCATTTCGAGGATACGGCTGCCTTTACCAATACCAACGACGCCGCGGCGCTGGCGAGCTTGAGCGATGCGCTGCAACGCCGCGCGCCGGACCACACCGAATCACAAGGCTGAACAGGCCAGGAATAGATCATGTCCCAATCCCCGTTGACCCATTTCGACGCCCAAGGCCAGGCCTGGATGGTAGACGTCTCCGCCAAGGCGGAAACCCATCGCATCGCCGTTGCGACCGGCGTGATCCGCATGCGGCCGGAAACGCTGGCGCAGATCCGCGCCGGCGGCAACAAGAAGGGTGACGTGTTGGGCATCGCCCGCATCGCTGGCATTCAGGGCGCCAAGCGCACGGCAGAGCTGGTGCCGCTGTGCCATCCGCTGCCCTTGACCAAGGTCGCGCTGGAGTTCGAGGAACTGGACGACTTGCCGGGCGTCTGCTGCACCGTCACCGCCGAAACCGTCGGCCGTACCGGGGTGGAGATGGAGGCGCTCACCGCGGTGCAGATCGCGCTGCTGACCATCTACGACATGTGCAAGGCGATGGACCGCGGCATGGTGATCGACGGCGTGCGGCTGCTGGAAAAGCACGGCGGTAAGTCGGGCGACTGGGTGGCCGGGGGCTGAGCGCCTCGTTCAAGCGTCGTTTTGCGCTTCACCCGGTGGTGGCGCATGCGGCACAATTCGCGCTTGCCTTCCAACCTGCCGCCGCCGCTGCTGCCATGAACGCCGAAAAACGCCGACAGATCTTTGCCCGCCTGGCCGCCGCCAATCCCGAGCCGACCACCGAGCTGGAATACACCACGCCGTTCGAACTGCTGATCGCGGTGATGTTGTCCGCGCAGGCCACCGACAAGGGGGTGAACATCGCCACCCGCAAGCTTTATCCGGTGGCCAACACGCCGTCCAAGCTGCTGGCGTTGGGGCAGGATGGGCTGGAAAGCTATATCAACACCATCGGCCTGTATCGCAGCAAGGCCAAACATGTGATCGAGACTTGTCGCCTGCTGCTGGAGCGGCACGAGGGTGAGGTGCCGGCCGACCGAGAGGCGCTGGAAGCCCTGCCCGGCGTGGGTCGCAAGACGGCCAACGTGATTCTCAACACCATCTTCCGGCAGCCGGTGATGGCGGTCGATACGCACATCTTCCGGGTATCCAACCGCACCCGCCTGGCGCCCGGCAAGACGGTGCGCGAGGTGGAAGACAAGCTGGTAAAGACCATCCCCAAGGAATACATGCTGGATGCACACCACTGGCTGATCCTGCATGGTCGCTACGTGTGCGTCGCCCGCAAGCCGAAGTGCGAGCAATGCGTGATCAACGATCTGTGCGAATACCCGGCCAAGACCGTGCCGACGCAGGCAGACGCCTGAACCTCCAATCTATTTAGGTAGTCCCATGCTGTTCAACCCCACCCGCGAGGAAGCTCGCCGCTTCCTGTTCGACACTTGGCGCAAGCATCGCGATGGCTTGCCGTTGACCGATCTCGAAGCGATGGCGCTCGATGTGATGGGCCTGCACCCCGAATACCACGCGATGCTCGACAACCCCGGCAAGTACCTGGACAAGGACTTTGCGGTGGAAGCGGGCGACGTGAACCCTTTCCTGCATCTGATGATGCATCTGTCGATCCGCGAGCAGATTTCCATCGACCAGCCGCCGGGCGTGGTGCTGCACCACAAGCGGCTGACGCTCAAGCTGGGTAGCGTGCACGAGGCCGAGCATGCCTTCATGGATTGCTTCGGCGAGATGCTGTGGCATGCGCAACGCTATGGCACCGCGCCGGACCCAGCGATCTACCTGGATTGTCTTTCCCGCAAATAATGCGCTGGATCAAGGGCTTGTAGACTAAGCCTTTGCGGGTGCTGCCGAGACCGCTATGGTGAAGACCATGGCAATGTTTCGGGCCGGCCCATGCGCAAACTGATTCTGATCCTGGCGTTCTGCCTGTCCGCTGCGCAGGCTGCCGACATCAAGCTGGTGTCGGGGGAGTACATCCCCCTGACGGGCCCATCTCTGCCCGGCGGCGGCCCGCTGGCCACCCTGGTGCGGGAGGTACTGCTGAAAGCCGGCTATACCGCATCGGAAACCGACTGGTTGCCCTGGGCGCGGGGTTATCAGCTGGCGGAGCAGGGGCGCTACGACGTCACCTTTCCCTATACCCGCAATCCGGACCGGGAGCGCGCCTTCCTGTTCTCCGACGAGATCTTTCACAGCGAAGTCCGCTTTTTCGTGCGCGCGGACGCGGCGGCCGACATCGGCGAAGGGTGGCGGCACAAGGTGCTTTGCCGTCCGGTCGGCTACGACATGTCCAATATCCAGCCGTGGGTGGACAAATATCAGCTGGGGCTGGAGCGCCCCTTTGACCTGTCCACCTGCTTCCGGATGTTGCAACTGGGGCGGGTAGACCTGGTGCCCTGCCCGGATCTGGTGGTTCCCCCGCTGCTGAAGTCGATGGACATCCCCGCGCCGCAGATCAAGACGCTGGCGACCGTCATCTCCAATACCGATTTCCACCTGATCGTGTCGCGGCGGCGCCCACAGGGTGCTGCGCTGATCGATGCGTTCAACCGGACGCTGTCCCAGTTCCGGCGGGATGGCCGTTACAAGGCCATCGTGGGGGATCTTGGAGGTGCTGTGCCGAATTGATCGTCGACGGCTGTGAAAATTTGCACAGTGAAGCCAAATTTTCCACGCTGAAATCTATGGATTTTCGGATATAAGCCACAGCTAGAGCCAAACAGAAGCCGGTAAAATTTTGAACAGATAGCCATCAACCCGTCCGCCACCGCTCCGCCTGCTGCAGCACCACATGGCCGAGCGAGGACTCCTCCGCCGCCCGTTGCCGCAACCAGCCGGCATCGTTCTCCACCCGATACGCCTGGGTCAGCAGGTCGCGCAATGCGGCTTCGCTGCCTAGCTCTATGCCGACCGGCACCAGCGCAGACAGGGTATCCACCAGGTCGTCGCGTAGCGGCCGTTCGCGGTGGTGTTCCACGTCGATGAATTGGGCGGACAGCCCGAAGCGGCAGGCATGGAAGCGGTTGTAGGTATAGGCCAGCGGCAGGTCGGGATGCGGTACGGCGTTGTCGCGGCGCAGCGCCACCACCAGTGCCTGCCCGAAGGCTGCCAGCCGGGCAGCCTGATGTACCGTCAGCGGCGTGTCGCAGACGCGGATTTCGATGGTCCCGTAGTTCGGCTTGGGCCGGATGTCCCAGTAGAAGTCCTTCATGCTGTGCACGATGCCGTAGGCCGCCATCTGCGCGAAGTAATCGCGGAAGTCCTGCCAGCTGCCCAGTGCCGGCATGGTGCCGGACAGCGGGAAGGCGTTCACCGCATTCAACCGGGCGCTGTCGAAGGCGGTGTCGACCCCCTGGTAGTACGGCGAGCTGGCCGACAGCGCGATGAAATGCGGCATGTAGCGCGACAGCAACCGGGTCATGCGCACCGCTTCGTCGCCGTCCCGGCAGGCGATGTGGATGTGCTGGCCGAACACGGTGAACAGCTTGGCCAGGTAGCCATACAGCTCCGACACCGCCAGGTAGCGCTCCTTGGGGAAGATGCGCTGGTCGTGCCAGCGCTGAAAGGGGTGGGTGCCGCCGCCGGAGACGGCCAGATTGAGCCGATCCGCAGCCGCCACCAGGTGTTCGCGCAGCTCGGTGAGCTCCGCCAGCAAGGTGTCGTAGCAGGAATGCACCGAGGAATTCAGCTCGATCATCCCTTCGGTGATCTCCGGCACCACGTTGCCAGGGTGATCGCGGCGGTTGAGCAGCGCCAGCAGGTCCGGCGCGCCGCGGGTCAGGTTGTAGTCGCGGCGATTGAGGATCTGCAGTTCCAGTTCGACCCCGACGGTCGGTTCGTCGTGACCGTGGAAGGTCAGTATCTCGTCGAGATCCAGTTCCAGATGCGGCATGTCGGCCTCTTCTCAGTGAATAGGGGGATTACCGCGCGGTTTCACCGGCATGGGAGAGCGCCCAGCGGGTCGCCAGCGGGCCGGCCAGCTCCAGAACCGCCAGCGCGGCGATGGCAATGGCGGTCGCCTTTGCTCCGAGTTCCGGATAGGAGAGGGAGGTGCTCTGCACCATCAGCACCGACAGGTTGGCCATCGGCTGCAGCGCCACGCCCAATGAGAAGCCCTGGCGCCATGACAGGCCATCCAGCCGGGCGGCCAGCATCGGCACCACCAGCTTCACCGCGCTGCGCACCAGCAGGAACACCAGCACCCAGGTCGCGACGCCTTGCCAGGCCATCAGGTTCAGGCCGGCCCCCATCTGTACGAACAGCACGCAGACGAACAAGCCGGTCAGCGGGTCGAGCGATAGGCCTAGCATGGCGTGGCCGGAGTCGAAGTTCTTGCAGGTGAAGCCCATGGTCAGCAGGGCCAGCAGCGGCGGCACAACCAGCGCCTTGGCCAGCCCAATGGTCACCAGAATCACGCCGAAGGCCAGCAGCCGTAGCGCGCTCTCGAACCGCGCCATGCGGCGCAGCGCACGCACCAGACCGCAGCAGAACAACCCGGCGATGCTGCCCAGCGCCAGGGCGCCCAGCAGCTCGCGCAGCGGCTCCATCAGCGTCGGCTTCCAGCCGGATTCGTTCAGCACATGGGTGACCGACAGCATCAGCGCGGCCAGTACCAGTGCCAGACCGTTGTCGCCGGCCGCCATCACCGCGGCCCGGTCGCTGACCTGACCTTCCGCGCGGGTCTCCTGGATGATCGGCAGCAGGATCACCGGCGAGGACGTCATCGCGATGGTGCCCAGCAGGGCGGCGGGAACCGTGCCGAAGCCGCCGAACACCATCAATGCATACACCGCCGCAAAGGTTAGCCCGCACTCCATCAGGCTGGTGGCCAGCAGCGTGCGTTCGCGCCACAGCCAGTGCATATCCAGCCGGCGCCCCAGCTCGAACAGCAGCAGCCCGATACCGATGTCGGAGAACAGGCTGACTTCCTGCAGCATCTCCGCATCGAAGGCCTTCAGGCCGAAGGGGCCCAGCACCATGCCGGTCAGCAGGTAACCGGTGATGGTCGGTAGACGGAACAGGCGCTGCACACCCTGGGCGATCAGCACGGCGGCCACCAGGCAGGCGCCGACGAACAGCAGGGTATTGTCCCGAAGCAGGACCGTTTGGGCGATCAGGTCGTTTTGCATGCGCGGCTTTCTTTGTGGGAAACGTCGTGTTTGCAATCCGCAGACGGATCATCGGATGCCGCAGAGGACGGGGTTGCCCACCCTCCGGTGCGCCATTGGAAACGGGCTCGACTTTGGCCCCGGCGCAGGTAGTTGGTGCGTCCTTGGTGCCGCTGGGTTCCCTAGGGGCGATCCAGAATCCGGTCACGACCGACCTCTGTACGGAATGCCGGACAGTACGTCGAATGGCTGGAATCCGCCTTCCTGCCGGGTTTTGCATGGCTAACCACGCGGCTGGAGTCCGCCCTGCCGGACAGGCCAGTCAGGCCAGGGCGACCATGCCATTCCGCATATCCCTTAAAAATCAAAAACTTGCCGAACTGGCATGACGTTTGCGCTACAGATCGGTAGCGCGAGACCGCCCGATAACACCGCGCGACCCAAAGAGGAGTCCGACCAGTGCAAGACGCACGCGAAAAATACGAGCAGGGGCTGGCCCGCACGCCCGCCAATCATGTGCCGCTGACACCGAATACCTTCCTCGCCCGTAGCGCCGCCATCTGGCCCGACAAGGTGGCCGTCATCCATGGCAAGCGGCGGCATACCTGGTCGCAGGTGCTGAAGCGCGCCTCCCGGCTGGCGTCAGCGCTGGAAGGGCTCGGGCTGCGCCCCGGCGACACGGTGGCCGTGCTGGCGCCCAACATCCCGGAAATGTTCGAAGCCCACTTCGGCGTGCCGATGATGGGCGGCGTGCTCAACACCCTCAACTACCGCCTGGATGCCCGCACCATCGCCTTCCAGCTCGACCATGGCGAAGCCCGCGTGCTGCTGGTCGACAGCGAATTCGCCGGTCTGGCACGCGAGGCGCTGGGCATGACCGCCAACCGGCCGGTGGTGATTGACATCGTGGACAGCGAGTTCGACACCGGCCAGCGCATCGGCACCTTGAGCTACGACGACCTGCTGGGGCAGGGCAGGGAAGACCACCCCGCCTACACCCCGCAGGATGAGTGGGAAGCGATCTCGCTCAACTACACCTCCGGCACCACCGGCAACCCCAAGGGGGTGGTCTATCACCATCGCGGCGCCTACCTGAACGCGATCGGCAACATCCTGGCGACCGCCATGCCGTTCGACACGGTCTACCTGTGGTCGCTGCCGATGTTCCACTGCAATGGCTGGTGCTTCATCTGGACCTTGGCGGCGCTCGGCGGCACCAGCGTCTGCCTGCGGCGGGTCGAAGCCGCTGCCATGTACCCGCTGATCGCCGAGCACGGCGTCAGCCACATGTGCGGCGCGGCGGTGGTGCTCAGCCTGCTGATCAATGCCCCGGCCGAGGTGCGCCGCCCGCTGTCGCGACGGGTGCATTTCAACGCCGCCGCGGCACCGGTGCCGGTGCCCATCATCCGCGCGGCAGCGGAGGTCGGCTTCGACGTGCAGCACATGTACGGCCTCACCGAAACCTATGGCCCCTCCACCCTCTGTGTCTGGAAGACCGAACACGATCAGCTGCCGGAGGACGAACAGGCCCGCATCCTGCGGAGGCAAGGCGTGCGTTACCCCGTGCTGGAAGCCGTCACCGTGAAAAACCCGGACACCATGGACACCGTCCCGGCCGATGGCGACACGCTGGGGGAGGTGATGTTCCGCGGCAACATCGTGATGAAGGGCTACCTGAAGAACCCGACCGCAACCGACGAGGCCTTCGCCGGCGGCTGGTTCCATTCCGGCGACCTGGGCGTGCTGCATCCGGACGGGTACATCGAACTAAAAGACCGTTCGAAAGACATCATCATCTCCGGCGGCGAAAACATCCCTTCGATCGAGGTAGAAGCCGCGCTCTACCAGCACCCGGCGGTGCTGGAGGCCGCCGTCGTCGCCAAGCCGGACGAGAAATGGGGCGAGGTGCCCTGCGCCTTCGTCGCGCTGAAACAGTCGTCCGACCTGCCCGACGAAGCGGCCCTCACTGCCGAGCTGATCGAATGGTGCCGGGAGCGGATGGCTCGCTACAAGGTGCCCCGGCAGGTGGTGTTCGGCGAGCTGCCGAAGACCAGCACCGGAAAGATCCAGAAATTCGTACTGCGGGAACGGGCGCGTGCGCTCTAGCGCAATCCCGTAGCACTACCGTTGACCTCTCCGCCACCCGTGGTGGAATTCACGCCGCCTCCGGGCGGCGCTTTTTTTGCAGTGTTGCGTGGGCGCGATAGCGGCGCCACAAGCAGGCTGAGCCGTCATGACGTCGCATCCTGGCCTCTGTTATAATCATGCAATTTGCATTTCCGGGCAGGCCATGTCGAGTCAACTGCAACCCAGTGATCTGGTCGGCGACGATCTGGTTGCCGAGACGGCGCCCGACAGCCTGATCGATCGCGAACCGGCTGCTTGCCGCCATCGGGGCGGCTGGGCGGTCGGCGCCGTACGGGCCTTGCTGTTCCAGCGCACCGGCCTGGAGATGTGGTCCCCCTCGCTGTGGAGTCTGGGCATCGTCCTGTTGCTGACGGTGCTGGCCGCCCTGGCCTCGGACATCTGGTGGGAAGGCTGGCCCGGCCATTTCAACTACCGTGCCTTGCCGGTGATCCTGCTGCCACTGCTGGGGCTGCTCTGGTGCGGTTACCTGCTCGACAGCAATGAAGGGCGGGCCTGGACGCGCCGCCTACCGCTGATCGCCCTTTCCCTCAATCTGTTGAGCCAGCCGCTGTGGGTGGCTGGCATGGCCGCGCTCCGGCAGGACTGGTGGCCGGCCGGCATGGTTGGTACCTTGTGGCGCGACCGTTACTGGTGGGCGCTGCTGATCGCCTTCCAACTCTGGTTTGCGCTGGCGCTGGCCCGTCAGCTGGTGCTGCTGCGGGGCGTACCGGCATTGCGCGCGGTATGTCTTGGCGTGACGCTCGCCGCGCTGTGGGCCACCTACGATTTCGAGTTCCGCGACAGCCTGTGGGATGCCGATCCGCCGCAGACCGTTGCCCAGCAGGAACCGCCACCACTCCCTGAAACCGCCCTGTTTTTCCGCCAGCCGGATCTGCTCGGCGAACAACTGGCCGACCTTGCGCCGCAACGGCATGGCGTGACCGACCTCTACCTGATCTCGGTTGCCGGCCACGGCGGCCAGCGCGTCTTCCTGCAAGAGGCAAGTGCGGTGCGGAGCCTGTTCGACCGCCAGTACGGCACGGCGGGGCGCTCGGTGCTGCTCGCCAACTCGCCGGATTCGGCGGACCGCCTGCCGATGGCCAGCCGCGACACGGTGGCTGCCGCCATCCAGGCAGTCGCCAAGCGGATGGACCGCAACGAAGACGTGCTGGTGCTGTTCATCACCTCGCACGGCTCGCCATCGCACGAAGTTGATCTGTCTTACCCGGCGCTGGAGCTCAAGCCGATCACCCCGGAATGGTTGAAAGCCACGCTGGAGCGGGCAGGCATCCGCTGGAAACTGGTCGCGGTCTCCGCCTGCTACGCGGGCGGCTTCGTCGGCCCGTTGCGGAACGACGAAAGCGCGGTGCTGACAGCGGCGGATGCCACCCATACCTCCTTCGGCTGCTCGGACGATGCCGAGTACACCTACTTCGGCCGCGCCATGTTCGTCGAAGCCCTGGCGCACGAGCCGGTACTGACGCGGGCATTCGCCAGTGCGAAGCGCACCATCGCGCAGCGCGAGGATGCTCAGGGCTTTATTCACTCCAATCCGCAGCTGGCGCTGGGGGACGCGTTCGCCCGCAAGCTGCCGGCATTGCCCCAGGCCGGGCGCTGAGTCCGACGCCTCCTGCTGTCCTCGATACCGATCGACGGGATGACCGACTTAAGACGGAGTTAAGACGCCAACGCTGAAATACGCAGCGTGGAATGTCCCACTACCCCGTTCGAGGTTTCCCATGCATCGCCTGATCGTTTCCTCCCTGCTTGCCCTGTCCATTGCGCCGGCCTTCGCGGCCGACGTGTGTACCGATGCGCCGAAGGACAAGTGGCAGAAGCAGGACGCGTTCAAGCAACAATTGGTGGATCAAGGCTACAAGATCAAGACCTTCAAGGTGACCGGCTCCTGCTACGAGATCTACGGCTGGAACAAGGACAAGAAGAAGGTCGAGATCTACTTCAATCCGGTGGACGGCAAGATCGTCAAGCAAGGTGACTGAACTGGCGGCCGCCGCGGATGGCGGGCCGGCAGGCCTGCCATCCGTCCGGCGGCCCCGGTTTTCGGAGGTCGACATGCGACACGATACGCAATCCGGCTGGGTCCGCGTCTGGGACCCGGTCGTCAGGCTGTTCCACTGGTCATTGGCCGGCATCGTGCTGGCCAACCTGTTTATCCTGGAAGACGGCAAGCTTGCCCATCGCTATGCCGGCTATGCCGCTGCTGCGCTGGTGCTGTTACGGATCGTATGGGGATTTGCCGGTTCACACTATGCGCGTTTTGTTCACTTCCTTCCCACGCCGCGGCGGGTGCGCGACCATCTGGGCACGTTGATCCGCCGGGAGCCGGACCCCCATCTTGGGCACAACCCCTTGGGTGGCATCGTGATGCTGGCCATGATGTCCCTAGTGCTGACGCTGGGCGTGACCGGCTTCATGATGGGCATGGATGCCTTCTGGGGCGAGGAATGGCTGGAATCCCTGCACGGTATGATCGCCGACGTGCTGATCGGGCTGGTGGGGTTGCAT
Organism: uncultured Neisseriales bacterium; assembly: GCA_966211475.1. Lineage (GTDB taxonomy): Bacteria > Pseudomonadota > Gammaproteobacteria > Burkholderiales > Leeiaceae > Leeia. The sequence continues at coordinate 1,184 of CBIHQA010000045.1, read as the reverse complement.
GTACTGGCCGCCATTGGCATGAGCGTATGGACCCGACAGAATCTGGTCCGGGCCATGGTGACCGGCCGGAAGCGTGATCGCGCTCCCGAAAATGCGCTGACCCGATCCGGAAAGTAGGCTTCAACAGAACCGGAACCTGCTTGATGCAGGGCAAGCCTCTGATCAATCCCTTGTACTAGGCTTGCTATCAACCGCATCACAGGCAGACCGAACAGGAGCAGACATGCGCGTGCTGGTGGTCGAAGATGACCTGTTGCTGGGCGATGGCGTTGCCGCTGCGCTTCGGCACGATGGCTATACGGTCGACTGGCTCCGCGACGGTGGCCAGGCCGAGACGGCCCTGATGGCGGGCGGGTTCGATGCAGTGGTACTGGACCTCGGCCTGCCCGGGCAGGACGGGCTGACCGTGCTGCGGTCCTGCCGGCGCATGGGCAATACCTTGCCGGTGCTGATCCTCACCGCGCGCGACGGGGTGGAAGACCGCATCGCGGGCCTGGATGCGGGGGCGGACGACTATCTGCTCAAGCCCTTTGCGCTCGGCGAGCTGCGCGCACGCCTGCGTGCGCTGCTACGCCGGGCGGCCGGTAAGGCCGGGCCGGAATACGCGGTCGGACGCCTGGCAGTCGACCCCGCCCATCGGTCTGCAACCTGGGACGGCCAGCCGCTCGAACTGTCGGTGCGCGAATTCCAGATCCTGCACGCGCTGGCCCGCTCGTATCCGCGCGTGTTGTCGCGCACCCAGCTGGAGGATGCGCTGTACGGCTGGTCGCAGGAGGTCGACAGCAACGCGGTCGAGGTCCACATCCACCACCTGCGCCGCAAGCTGGGCAAGGCGGCGATTTCCACCGTGCGTGGCGTCGGCTACCGGCTGGTGGACGAATCCGCTGACGGAGCGCGCCATTGAAGCCTGTCCGCTCGCTGCGTTTCCGCCTGTTGCTGCTGTTACTGGTGCTGCTGCCGGCCATCTGGCTAGCCAGCCTCGGCGCGGTCTGGTTCCGCATCGAGCGGGAGCTGGCCGAATTCTTTGACCACGAGATGCACCTGGTCGCCCACACGCTGCTGCTGACCCGTTATGCGCCGGCCAGCGCCGCCATGTCGGTTCCGCTGACGGAACAGGACGTCACGCCAGAGGAAGATGGGGACGACATCCTCGATACCCTCGCATTCCGAGTCGTCGACGGCAG
>CBIHQA010000044.1:0-13781 GCA_966211475.1 uncultured Neisseriales bacterium | reverse complement strand
GTGGGGTCGGGGGGGGGGTCGGGTGTTGGGGGGGGGCGGCGCCGGGTCGCGGGGTTCGTGTGGTTGTAGGGGGGGGGGGCGGGGGCCGGCCCCGCTCCTACCAAGGCGCTGGACGACCACGTTCATTTCCGTATCGCTCCAAACGTGATCCCGCGCAGCAGGTGCTTGCGTAGCAGCACCGTGAACACCATCACCGGCAGCAGGAACAGGGTGGTGGCGGCCGCCATCGCCGGCCAGTCCAGCCCGCCCTCGCCGATGATGGTCGGGATGAAGGGCGGCGCGGTCTGCGCGGTGCCGCTGGTGAGCAGCAGCGAGAAGGCGTATTCGTTCCAGGCGAAGATCAGGCAGAAGATCGCGGTGGTGGCGATGCCGGTGGCGGCCTGCGGCAGCACCACCTTGCGGAAGGCCTGCAGCCGGGTGTAGCCGTCGATCAGCGCCGCTTCTTCGTACTCCCGCGGGATCTCGTCCATGAAGCCCTTGAGCAGCCACACCGCCAGGCTCAGGTTGACCACCGTGTACAGCAGCACCAGCCCCAGGTGCGTGTCGTTCAGCCCCACCGCCCGGTACATCAGGTAGATCGGGATGGTCACCGCGATCGGCGGCATCATCCGGGTCGACAGGATGAAGAACAGCAGGTCGTTCTTGCCCGGCACCCGGAAGCGCGAGAAGCCATACGCCGCCAGCGTGCCCAGGAACACCGACAGGAAGGTCGAGCCGAATCCGATCAGCAGCGAGTTGACGTAGCGGTCGGCGAAGCGCGACGGGCCAGCCAGGATCATCTGCTGCTCGCGCACCAGCTTTTCGTACCAGGTGGCGGGCGGCGGCAGGGTCGCCAGTTCTTCGCGGGACACCCGGCTGCGGGTGGTGAACAGGTTCACGTAGCCGATCAGCGAGGGCGAGGCCACCACCTTGGGCGGATAGGCGATCGCATCTTCCGGCGTGCGGAAACCAGTCAGCAGGATCCACAGCAGCGGCACCAAGCTGATCGCGGCGTACAGGATCACCAGCGAGCCGGCCAGTCGCCGGGCGAGCGGCGAAGGCTGCAGCGGTTCCACCTTGGGGCGCCGGCTGGTGGCCGGGGCCGGCGCGGCGGCCACCGGGGCCACCAGCGCGTTGCGTTCGGTCGGGGCGGGCGTGTTCATCGCTGCTTCACCTTGTCCAGGAAGCGGACCACCACGCTGCTCATGCCGTAGATCGACACGAACAGGATGATGGCGAAGGCCGAGCTGTAGCCGGTACGCCACTTCTCGAAGGCCTCGCGCTTGAGGTTGATGGAGGCGAGTTCCGTGGTGGAACCCGGTCCGCCGCTGGTGAGCTGGTTCACCAGGTCGAACATCTTGAAGTTCTCGATCGCCCGGAACAGCACCGCCAGGATCAGGAACGGCAGCACCATCGGCAGGGTGATGCGCCAAAAGCGTGTCCAGGTGGAGGCCCGGTCTACCTCGGCCGCCTCGTACAGATAGGGCGGGATGGAGCGCAGGCCGGCGAGCAGCAGCAGCATCACGTAGGGCGTCCACATCCAGGTGTCGACCAGCACGATGGCCCAGGGCGCCAGCTGCACATCGCCCAGCATGGTGAAATCGCCGGTGCCGCCGAAGAAACGCACGATGTAGTTGAAGATGCCGTACTGCGGCTGGAAGAAGTAGGTCCAGAAGGTGCCGACCACCGCCGGCGACAGCATCATCGGCAGCAGGATCAGCGTGGTCCACAGCCCGTGGCCGCGGAATTTCTTGTCGATCAGCAACGCAAGTGCGAAGCCGAGCAGCACCTGCAGGGTGATGGACCAGCACAGGAAGTGCGCGGTCGCCTGCATGTACTCCCAGACCGAATCGCTTTCCAGCAGCCGCCCGTAGTTGGCCAGGCCGACCTGGGCGACGTCTGCACCAGGGCGGTTGGCGCGGTAGTTGGTGAACGACAGGTAGATCGTCCACAGCAGCGGAAACACGTTGAACGCCAGCAGCAGCACGATGGCCGGGCCCACGAACAACCAGGCGAGCGAGCGGTCCGACAGGCCGTGCGACGCCATCCCGCCGCGTCGAATGAGCGGTTGGAACATGATGGATACTCCGGGGGAGGCCCGTGGCGGCGGGCTTCTGCCGCCACGGGGAGTCAGGTTTGGATCAGCTCAGGGCGAGGGGCGCCCAAGGAAACGTAGGGCCGTCCCAAGTTTCCTTGCCCCTTGAGGGGCGGAAACGGCGGAGCCGATTCCTGGGGGGCTCGCTCAGAGCTTTCCGTCGTCGTGGAAGATCTCTTCCCAGTCTTTCTCAAGGGAGTCGAGCGCCGCCTGCGGGGTGCCCTTGCCGGCCACCACGTAGTCATGCACGCGCTTCTGCATGGCTTGCAGCAGCTGGGCGTAGGACGGTTCCTGCCAGAAGTCCTTCACCATCCCCATGGAGTCCAGGAACACCTGGGCATACGGCGTGCTCTGCGCGAAGCCCGGCTCGCCCAGCACACCGCGGTGCACCGAGAAGCCACCCATCTTCCACCACTTTTCCTGCACGTCCCGCTGGGCGAACCACTTGATGTAGTCCAGCGCCAGGTCCTTCTTGTCGGAGTACTTCACCACCGACATGCCCTGCCCGCCCAGCGTCGCGCCACGGCCCTTGGCGGACGGGTTGGCGAAGAAGCCGGTCTTCTCGCCGCCCACGTTCGGGTCCTTGCTGATGCCGGGGAAGAAGGCGATGAAGTTCATCTGCATCGCCACCTGGCCGCTCTTGTAGGCATCCAGGTCTTCGGTCATGTAGGCGTTGGAATGCCCGGGCGGGGTGCAGCAGTCGTACAGCGACTTGTAGGCCTTGAGCGCTTCGACCGCGGCCGGGCCGTTGATGAAGCCCTTCATGTGGTAAGGCTTGTTCGGGTCGTCGTAGCGCATGCCCCAGGCGTACATCGCCGAGGTGACGCCCATGGTGATGCCTTCCGAACCACGCTCGGTGTAGATGGCGGCGCCGTAGACCTTCTTGCCGTCGATGGTGCGGCCCTGGAAGAACTTGCCGACATCCTGCAGCTGCGCCCAGGTCTTGGGCGGCGCCAGGTCATAGCCGTATTTCTGCTTGAACTCGGCCTTCAGCTCCGGCCGGCCGAACCAGTCCTTGCGATAGGTCCAGGCCACCGCGTCGCCCATGGCGGGCAACGACCAGTAGTGCTGCGAACCCTTGGGCCAGGTGGAGTAGCCGTAGACGGCGGCATCCGAGAAGTTCGACATCTTGATGCCGTTCTTCTGGAAGTAGTCGGTCAGCTCGACGTAGTGACCTTCGGTGGCGGCGGTACCGATCCATTGGCTGTCGCCGATCAGCACGTCGCACAGCTTGCCGCGGGAGTTGAGTTCGTTGAGCATGCGCTCGGCGTAGTTCGGCCAGGGCACGAACTCATACTTCATCTGCACGCCAGTCTTGGCGGTGAATTCCTTGGACAGCTCGACCAGCGCATTGGCCGGGTCCCAAGCCGCCCAACACAACGTAAGTTGCTTGTCGGCGGCGTGTGCGCCGTGGCTGGCCAACAGCCCGGCGGTACCCAGCAGCATTGCGGCGACACCTGACATCCGTTGCAGCTTCATGTCTCTCTCCTTGGAGTGCACGAGCTGCCGACGTCTAGGGTGCGTTGGTCAGCTCAGGGAAGATTCTCCCGCGTCAAAATCTCGATCCTTGCCGGGGCAACCAGCGAGCCCCGTATGTTTTCGCACAGTCCTTTCAGTGCTCTTGCTGCGGCCATCACGCAGTAGCGGATGTCCTGGTGCAACACGAAGGCCGTCGCCCCGGACAACAGCTGCAAGCGGTTGGTCTCCGTCAGGTCGTGGCTGAGGTACGCCACGCCCCGGCCGGATTCCGCGATCGCCCTGGCGATGCCGTGGGTGGTGCGGCCCGGGTTGTAGACCCCGGCCAGCGCCGGCTCCGCCGCCAGCAACTGGCGCATCGCCACCTCGGCCTCCGCCTCCCGGTCGGGGAAGTCCGCCTGCCTCAGCCGGGTGAGCGACGGAAACTCGTCCTCGATCACCTGGGTGAAGCCGACGATGCGGTCCACCTCGTCCGAAAAACGCGAGCCACTGTCCAGCACCGCGACCCGGCTCCCTTCGCGCCCCGCCGCCATCCGGCCCAGTAACAGGCCGGCAGTGCGACCAGCCGCCCGGTTGTCGAGCCCGACGTAGGCCTCGCGCAGCGACCCCGGAATGTCCGAGCACAGCGTCACCACGTGCACCCCGTCGCGAACCAGCTCGTTCACCGCCGACTTGATCTCCGGTGCATCGGGCGCCAGCAGGGCCAGGCCCTGGCAGTCGGAGAACTCCATCAACGCCGCGGCGAAGGCCGCCGGGTCCGCCATGTCCAGCCGGTGCGTGGTTTCCGTGATGTGCTGGTCACGGAACATCGCGGCCGACTGGGCGATGTTGCGGTCGATCAAATCGAAGAACGGCGCCCGCAACGCAGGCAGCACATAGGCAAAGCGCAGGTTGGCGATCTTGCGGGGCCGGCCTCGCGCCGGAGCCGCCAAGCCCAGCTCCTCCATGGCCGCCCGAACCTTCTCGACGGTCTCGGCCTTCACGCCGGGGCGCTGATTCAGCACCCGATCCACCGTTGCGGTACTGACACCCGCCAACTTCGCGATGTCCGGCACCTTGGCCACCTTACTCATGGCCCGCCCCTTCGTTGATCTGATTTAAAACCATCAAAATTAAAAAATCAATCATTTTCTGATGCCATTGTCTGATCGATTGATGCGATGACGTCAAAAGCGTAGCACAACCACGGCCCGGATGCGCAGGTTAAGCTGGCTGCAAGCTTGATGGGCAGTGCCTTTCCGGCCTTTGAAGCATCTACGTTGCAAGCCATTTAAGCGTCGCCAACCGGTCTGATGGATTCCGATGAACGGTCATGATGGATTTTATGATAATGATGGATTTATACGTTCCATCATTCACATCGCATCAGAGGCAAATTACCCGCCCCTTTCCGGAAAACCCATCCCACCAGGCTGTCCGGCCTCACGCCTTTCGGATTATGCTTCAGGAATGCGTCCGGGCGGCTGACAGAACCCGCCGCTCGCCGCCTTTCCTCCCATTTCGCAAGGTTTCCGGATGACCCCGCGTTTGCTCCTCTCCTGCTGCCTGCTCGCCCTGAGCACCCTGGCAGCCGCCCAAGACAACAAGCCATTGACCCTGTCCTGCCCCGACCCGCGCGACAAGGGCCAGGAAGCGAAGCTGATCCGCAAGCTCGCCAGCGACATCGTCAAACGCACCAGCCGCCATCAACTGGACATCCAGGTCGCTGGCACCGTGAAAAAACTGGTCGACAAGCCCCCGCACGACGAACCGCTGGCCGGCCTGCATTACTACTTCTGCGACCGCAAGGAAGGCTTCATCCTGCTGTACAAGGAAGACGAATCCGACTTCGGCGGCACGCTGATCAACGAACAGACCGGCACCCTCACCCCAGGCGGACAAACCGTGATGTTCTCCCCGGACCGCCGCGCCTACTTCGCCACCGTCCAACCGGACGGACTTGATGGCGAGGAATGGTCCATTTACGCGGTGGACGGCAAGCAGTCCTGGTCGGGCTACAGCTTCATCCCCAATCCGAAGAAACCCGACTATGCCTACGCCTACCTCGACAAGCCGGCATGGACCCCGACCGGTGAAATCACTGCGAGCGCCTCGTGCGCGACAAAGCAGGAAACCACCTGGCCCGTGAAGCTGGTGAAGAAGGACGGGAAGTGGGATTGGGCACCGAAGAAGACGTGCCCGGAAGCGTCGTAGCCTGCATGGTCCTAAAGCTCACCAAACTGTGGGGGGCAGCCCCCCAAGGGGACTTGCTTCACGGCGCAAGCGAAGCGCATTACACCGGATTCTTCTACTCGCCTAAAAGGGCGGCATGGCCCCCCCGGAGGTCCGCGTCGCCCTATCGCAATTCATGAAAATCCAGCAACAATACGTCACATTAATGCATTTCACTTGACCGACCGGGCTCCCGACAATGTCGTCAACGCAACCCGCTTGACGATTTCCGGAGCCCTCCATGCTGACCTCCATTCCCTGCCTGCTGATGCGGGGCGGGACCTCTAAAGGTCCTTTCTTCCTCGCCTCGGACCTACCTGCCGATCCCGAACTGCGGAACGAGGTGCTGCTGGCGGTGATGGGTTCACCGGACCTCCGTCAGATCGACGGCCTGGGCGGCGGCGACAGCCTGACCAGCAAGGTGGCGATCGTCGGGCCATCGAGCCGGCCGGATGCCGACGTGGACTATCTGTTCGCCCAGGTGTCGGTGGACTGCAGCCTGGTCGACACGGCGCCGAACTGCGGCAACATGCTGGCCGGTGTCGGGCCGTTCGCGATCGAACGCGGGCTGGTCCAGCCAAGCCACCCTTGCACCACGCTGCGCATCCACAACGTCAACACCGGCAAGCTGGTCGAGGCGCGGGTACCGACGCCCGACGGCACGGTCACCTACGACGGCGACGTGCATATCGACGGCGTACCGGGCAGCGGCGCAGGCATCCTGCTGAGCTTCCTGGATGCCGCCGGCACCAAGACCGGCCGCTTGTTGCCGACCGGACGACCGCTCGATCAGGTCGAAGGGGTCGACGTGTCCTGCGTCGATTTCGCCACGCCGATGGTGTTTGTGTCCGCCTCGTCGATGGGCAAGCACGGCGATGAAAGCAAGGCGGAACTGGACGCGGACCCAGCCTTCCTGGCCCGGCTGGAGCGCATCCGCCAGAGCGCCGCCCGCAAGATGGGCATGGGCGACGTCGCCGGCAGCGTGTTGCCGAAGATTGCGATGATCGCGCCACCCAGCCACGACGGCGAAGACATCACCTCACGCTATTTCACGCCGTGGCGCTGCCATGCCGCGCATGCGGTGACTGGGGCGCTGTGTGTCGCAGCCGCCGCGGTGATCCCCGGCACGGTACCGGCCTCGCTGCTGCGGCAGAACGCCACGCAATCCGGTCGCATCACCCTGGCCCACCCGTCCGGCCACTTGCAGACCGAAGTGACGCTTGCCCCCACCAACGCCACCCCGCCGCAGATCCGCTCGGCCGGCGTCGTGCGTACGGCCCGGCCGCTGCTGGAGGGCGTCGCTTATGTCCGCCGCAGCATCTGGCCGCACGAACGCAAGCCGATCCCCGCGCCCTGACGGGGCGGTAACCCGCCCCGTTGCTACATCCCGTCTCACCCCTACTACAACGAGAGGAGTCACACCATGAAATTCACCTTCCTCAAAGGACTGCTGCTGACCGGTGCGGTACTGACTGGCACCGCCGGCGCCGCCGCCGACAAGGTCAAGATCGGCGTCGGGTCGTTCAACCTGAACAACATGCCGTACTACGTCGCCCAAGGCCTGGGCAACTTCGAGAAGGAAGGGCTGGAGGTGTCCAGCGCAGAATTCGCCAGCGGCGGCTCGTCCGCGTTGCAGGCGCTGGTGTCCGGCTCCATCGACGTAGCGGTCGGCTTCTACGACCACACCATCCAGATGCAGAGCAAGGGCAAGGATGTGGTCGCCTTCGTCCTGCTGGCGCGCAATTCCGGCCTGGTGCTGGCGGTGGGCAACAAATGGGAGGGCAAGATCAAGGACGTGCCGACCCTGCTCGCCAACGCCAAGGATCTGACCTTCGGCATCACCTCGCCGGGTTCGTCGTCGGACTTCTTCGTCCGCTACCTGCTGGACAAGAACGGCATCAACCCGCAGACCGCCAAGGTCACCGCGGTCGGGTCCGGCGCCTCCGCCATGGCCGCCCTGCAACGCGGTCAGATCGACGTGCTGGTGAACTACGACCCGGCCGCAACCATGGTGGCGAAGACCAAGGCCGGCACCATCATCATCGACGCCCGTACCGATCAGGGTGCCCGCGCCATCTACGGCGGCGTCTACCCGACCAGCACGCTGTATGCGTCACAGAGCTACCTGAAGGCGAACCCTGCGGTCGCGCAGAAGATCGCCAACGCGATGACCAAGACCCTGCTGTGGATGAACAGCCACAGCGCCGAGGAAATTGCCGCGAAGATCCCGCGTGAGTACATGTCCGGCGGTCGGGAGGTCTACCAGGATGCGCTGGCTGGCGCCAAGACGCTGTTCGCCAAGGACGGCAGCTTCGAACCGAAGGATCTGGAAACACCGCTCAAGGTACTGGCCTCCTTCAACGACGACGTGGCGAAAAAGCCCATCGACCTGAAGCGCACCTACACCAATGAGTTCGTCACCAAGTCCCTGCAGAGCGCGAAGTAGGCCCGCCATGATCACTCAACAAGCAACCCGGCAGGTGGTTGACCTGCACCACGTCCGGAACACGCAGCCGCAGCCGACTGCCACGCCACAGGCAGCCAACCCGGTCGTCGACATCCAGAACCTGGTGGTCTCCTTCGGCGGCTACACCGCCGTCAATGGCGTATCGCTGCAAGTGCGCGAAGGCGAATTCGTCGCCTTGGTCGGGCCGACCGGCTGCGGCAAGAGCACCATCCTCAATTCGATCGCCGGCTTCCTGAAACCGGCGGCGGGCGACGTGAAGGTGCTGGGCAAACCGGTCGCTAAGGTGAATACCGATGTCGGCTACCTGTTCCAGCAGGACTCGCTGCTGCGCTGGAAGTCGGTGCGACAGAACATCGGCCTGGGTCCGCAGTTCCGGGGAGACCCGGCGGGCGAGGTCGACGCCAACGTCAGCCGCTGGCTGACCAAGGTCGGGCTGGCCCGCTTCGGCGATCGCTACCCGCAACAGTTGTCCGGCGGCCAGAAAAAGCGGGTGCAGATGGCGCAGTGCCTGATCATGGGCCCGAAGGTCATCCTGATGGACGAGCCGTTTTCTGCGCTGGATGTGCACACCCGGCACCTGATGCAGAACGAACTGCTTCGCCTCTGGGCGGAACAGAAGGCCGGCGTGGTGTTCATCACTCACGACCTGGAAGAGGCCATCGCGCTGGCCGACCGCGTGGTGGTGATGTCGGCAGGCCCGGGCAGCCGGTTCGTCGCCGAGTTCGACATCCCCCTGCTGCGACCGCGCGACGTGGCCGAAATCAAGCTGGACGCCGACTTCCTGGAGCTGTACCGCCAGATCTGGGCCAGCCTGCGCGACGAAGTGGAGAAAAGCCATGCCGAGTAAGATCCGACAACGCATCGAGCAGCTGGCCCTGCTGCTGGTGTTGGTGACCGCCTGGGAAACGGCGGTGGCAACGGGCATCGCCGACCCGATGTTCTTTCCGCGACCGGTCGAGATCGTCGGCCGGGTGTGGGAATGGCTGCAGACCCGCGAAATCTGGCAGGACTTCGGCATCACGCTGGTCGAGACCATCGTCGGTTACGTCGCGGGCACCGGCATCGGCATCGCGTCCGGCGTCTACCTGGCGCTGAACCCTCGCGTCAGCGGCCTGCTCGACCCCTTCATCAAGGCGCTGAACTCGATCCCGCGCGTGGTGCTGGCGCCGATCTTCATCCTCTGGTTCGGCTTGGGGGTAGGCTCCAAGATCGCACTGGCCGTCACGCTGGTGTTCTTCGTGACCTTCTTCAACGCGGTGCAGGGGGTGAAGGAAGTCGACCGCGTGGTGCTCAACAACGCACGCATCCTCGGCGCCTCGCGGCGCGACCTGCTGAGCCACGTCTACTTCCCGGCAGCGGCGAGCTGGATCCTATCGTCGCTGCGCAGTTCGGTCGGTTTCGCGGTGGTCGGCGCCATCATCGGCGAATACCTCGGTTCGTCGAGCGGGCTGGGGCATCTGATTGCCCAGGCGCAAGGCGTATTCGACTCCACCGGCGTGTTTGCCGGCATCGCGGTGCTGTCGGGCTTCGTGCTGGTGCTCGACGCACTGCTCGACCGGGTGGAAGGTCATCTCAGCCGCTGGCGTCTGGCGGAGTCGGGGCGCTAACCCGTTGGTGCTGTATCCGGATGTCCCGGCATCTGGTCTTTGGCGGGCGCGTGGCCTGGTTGGCGACACGCCCGCCTTTTTTCAAACGTCTGGCGCAAGGAGTTGCAGTTCGGTCTTCCACCCGTGGGGCAGCCGACAGAAACAACGCCGACGCGTGTTCAGTAGCCCGTACGCTCACCGTTGAGCGTCTCCATATCGGCCAACTGCGTGGCCAGCTGGACCCGGAACCGGTCCTCGTGCCTCGCCAGGTCCAGGCCGGTCAGCGTTTCGATGCGTGTCATCCGGTAGCGCAGCGTATTGAGATGAACCCCCAGGTCTTGCGCCGCCTGACGCTGATGGAAGCCCGCCTCCACGAGGGTAAACAGGGTCTGTGTCAGACGGTCTCCGCGGTCGCCTTCGCCGAGAGGCGACAGGATCTGTTGCAAAAACAGGTTCCGGGCTTCCTGGTCGCCGTGAAGTACCCTCGGCAATAAGGCTTCGTCGAACGATTTGATATCGCCGGGGCGCACATAGGGGAGGACCGACAACGCATCGAGCCCCGCCCGCCGCACTTGCTCCAGCCCCACGAAAGGACGGCTCGTCGCCATCCCATACGGTTTGCTGTCCGCGCCCTCCCAGATACGGGACGGCGCCAGTCTCTCCGGCAGCAGGAAGTGGATCAGATTGGAGCTCACCGACATGATCGGCTGGACATCCAGCGCAACCAGCCTTCGCCGGATCTCCTCCACGGCTTGCTCCCGTCGCTGGAAACCCGTTGGGGTGAGCGGAACCGGCGCATTGACCAGAATGATGCACAAGCGATAGGGCAGACTGTCGTCGAACCCCATCAAGCGGGCACGTTCCAGCACCTGAGACGATCGCTCGAAGCGCCCTTCCAGCAGGGAATCGAGAAACGCGTAACCCAGACGTACCTCTTGCTCAAGGAGCTGACGCTGCAGCGACAGTTGCAGGGCCGCAATCATCGCTGCATGTTCGGCCGCCCGTAGATCCAGTTCATACATCAGCGGATCGTTGTCCGGAATCCAGACGGTGCCCACCCGTTCACTACGCAGGTAGATCGGGCACACCACCCCATACTCGCGGCCGGTGACAGGCAGACCCTCTTCATCGGTGACATGGCTGCCGGATATCGATTGAACCAGCGCGGCCGCCTCTTCGGCACGCTTGGCCATACATGCCGGGTCCCGGGATTCGGGCGGCCCCGCCGCCATGATGTCGCCGTGTGCGTTCAGCAGGTAGGCGCTTCGTTCGATGAGCTTCGACAGCGCATTGGCCAGCTCGGACAAGCTGTGTGATCGAACCACCGCGTGCGACAACGCTTTGTGGATGCGCAAGGACCGCTGCAGCAACGCAGACCGCTGGTCGAGGATGGCCGACAGGACTTCTTCGGTGATCCGGGTGAACGACAGCCCCCAGGGCGCTTCCAGCAGCGGCAGCCCTGCCTGATCGGCGGCCTCGACCGATGCCGCCGGAAATCGCGGCAAGAAACGCGGGACGGCGAGCAGCACGCCCGATACCCCTTGCGCAGCGAGCTGCGACACCAGCGACTGCTGCTTCTCCGACTCCTGCGGCCAGTTCACGCCCGTGATGAGCAGAAGCTGACCCGACCGCGACCACTGCACGATGTCAGGGTGATCAAGGGTATGCACCGTGGCCACTTCCCGTTCGCAACTGGCTTGGGACGTGACGACCCTCGCTCGCCGGAGGCAGGTGCTCGCCAATAGCTGATTGAGTCTCATGCACGCCCCCCTTGCTAACCACCACTTGTATTTGAGTCACAAGATTAGCACGTGATTATTGTTAAGTTGCCACGAAGATTTGCGCCAGGCACATCCGTAGGATGCCAAGCATCCACCCGACACATCGTCCGGGTGCTCCACCAGGAGAACCAGTCATGCAGCTTTTCAACGCCTTTGATGCACAGCTCAGGGGAGACATCCGGGTGAGGGATCGACACACCGACCTTCAGATCGGCGTGGATATCCCGGTCTTACCCGTCGATGCGGAACTGGGTAGTACGGGGTACTACACCTTCCTGCAGACCGGCGAGCTGCAGGCCTCCTACGTCACCGATACGCCGCAGTGGTGGGCCTGCTTGAGCGGCGCCATCGAACTCAGTTGGACCGGCGGCTCCTTCGTGCTGCAGAAGGGCAGCGTGTTCGCACCGGTACCGGGCACCTGCTACAGCCTGATCGTTCACCACGACACCACCCTCATCCGGGCGGAACTGCAAGACATCGACGGGCCGCTCAGCACACGCACCATCACCTATTTCGATGCGATGACATCAGGCCATCTGGTCGATTGGACCGGAGGCTTCAACCTGGGCAACAGCAGCCGCTTCCTGTCCCGCCAGGATGGGCTCGGCTCGACCGCCACCTTCACATCGGTGCGCAAGAGCGACGATCCGGGGTGGGCCGCCAAGCTCAACTATCGCCATATTGAATGGTGCGCATGCTTTCAAGGCGTACTCAGGGTGGCCTGGACGGAGCGCGAGAGCGGGCAGACCCAGGTTGCCTTTGTCCAGCCTGGGATGGTGTATGCCCCAGGCGTGGGGGAAGACCATGAAATCAGCGCCTACCAATCGGTCGTCGGGTTGGTCTGCTGCTTCAAGCCGTCGTTGGAAGACCTGGCGGTGACGCACCGGCTGAACGGCGAAACCGCGTCCAGCTATTAATAAAACAAACGCTTTTACCGGAGAGAGGAGTCGAATCATGGACCGTCGCAGCTTATTGCTTGTCACCGCGCTGGGGACACTATTCAGGCTGAACCTGGCAAATGCGGCTGAACCCACCGTGGTCAAGATCGGCTTTGCCGGCCCCTTGACCGGTCAACTGGCCCACATCGGCAAGGACATGGAAAACGGTGTTCGCCTGGCGATCGAGGACGTGAATGCCAAGAAGCCGGTCATCGGCGGGGTTCCGGTGCAGTTCGCCTTGCAATCGGAAGACGATGCCGCCGACCCCCGCACGGCCACGCAGGTGGCGCAGCGACTGGTGGACAACGGCGTGGTGGGCGTCATCGGGCACTACAACTCGGGCTGCAGCATTCCAGCCTCGGCCATCTACCACCAGGCGGGCGTGGTGCAGATCGCCCCGGCCTCTACCAACCCGAAGCTCACGCAGCAAGGGTTCCGCAATGTCTTCCGCGCCATCGGCCATGACGGGATCGGCGGCGTGATTGCCGGCCGCTATGTGGTTACCGTGCTCAAGGCCAAGCACATTGCCGTGATCGACGACCGCACCGCGTTTGGTCAGGGGCTGGCAGACCAGTTCGAGAAGGCGGCGCGCGAGGCCGGCGGTACGCTTGTCGGGCATGAATATACCCAGGACAAGGCGACCGATTTCACATCCATTCTGACGTCGCTCAAGGCCCGCAAGGCGGACGTTGTCTTCTTCGGTGGGCTGGACGCGCAAGCCGCGCTGATCGCCCGCCAGATTCAACAACTGGGCCTGAAAGCACGTCTGATCGGGGCGGGCGGCCTCAAGAGCGAGGAATACCTGTCCCTTTCCGGCGACAGCGGTAACGGAACGATGAGCTTCGAACCGGGGCTCTCGCTGCAAAAGATGCCGAGCGGCAAACGCTTCGAGGAGCGCTACAAGGCGCGCTTCAAACAAGACATCCAGCTCTATGCGCCGTTTGCCTACGATTCGGCGATGGCATTGCTCGATGCGGTCCGTAAGGCCGGCTCACTGGAGCGCGGCAAGATCGCCGAGACGCTGGCCTCCCAGACCTACAAGGGCGTCACCGGCCCGATCACCTTCGATCAAAGCGGAGACCTCAAAAACCCGCCCTTCACCCTGTTTGAAGTTCAGAACGGGCAGTGGCAGGACATCAAGACGTTTGGAGGAATCTAACGACCTGGCCGGATAACCAAGAAAAACATCTCCTCGTGTCGTCATTCGCGGCAGGCCTGGCCTGCCGCTTTTTTTGCATCGCGTCCCTC
>CBIHQA010000043.1:0-13900 GCA_966211475.1 uncultured Neisseriales bacterium | reverse complement strand
GAGATCACCGGGATACCGTCCACGTGGTCCACGCGGGCCTGGATCAGGTCGAACACGAACAAGTCCGGCACGAAATACACCGACGCGGTGGTGTCCTTCAGTTCGCTCAGGATTTCATGAATGCGAGGCTGCGAGGTCATCGGCAGGGTGATGTAGATGCTCTGCACCCCGTTGGCCCGCACGAAATCGGCCAACAGCCGGATCTCCCCCAGCAATTCGGACGTCTCGATGCCGGTGCGCCAGGACGGCCGGTCGTCGAAATACCCCATCACCTCGAAGCGCAGCCAGGGGCGCTGACGCATCTCCTGCGCCAGCGTCCGCCCCACCGCCGTGGCGCCGACAATCACCGCGCGACGATGCCCCTGGATGACGCCCGCCTTCTTGGACACCGCCAGCGCCACCGCCCCATGCACCGCCACCAGCGCGAGCGGCGTCAGCACGCCCCAAAGCGCCAGCAGATCGACATCGGCGTATTCCAGGACGCCGGCCCAATGGGCCAGCAACAGCATAAAGCCGACCAGCGACAGCCAACCCACCAGCACCGTCAGCAGATCGCGCCAGCGTTGCCGTCGCCCGGGAAGGAACAGCAGCGAGCCATCGAACATATAGCCCGCCAACAGGAAAGCCATGATGCCCGCACAGAGCATCAGCCCATCAACGGTGCCGTAATACAGATAGCAAAGCAGCAGGAACATCCCGCCGACCAGCAGAGGGTCGATCACGGACTTGAACAAGGCTACGCCGGGCGACACCTTGGCGAGGAAGCCAAGGCGCCCCCAGGAAACGGCCGGCAAAGGCGCCGGTGAGGACAGTTCCGGCAACAGGTGATTCGCCGGCGAATACAAGGTAGGACTAGCGCGTTCCACTTTCATGGCTCACCCCATCGACATCTGGAAAGGGTGTGTCGCCACTGCATTTATGCAATCGACACGCGGCCAGTCTAAGCAGACATCATGTTGATGTCAAAGTCGTCCGTGTAAAAACTTCCAAATTTTTGTGCTTTGCACAACAGCACAAGAAAAATAGAAAAGTTCAATTAATCACATAAATATCATGACATTACCGATAAACAGAATGGATGAGTCCGTCTATATACCGCATTGCAGCAAGAACTTACCCTCTTTCGTGACCGCCCAGACCAATATGGCAGAGTTCGCTTAATGAACGCATAGTCATCACCCGAGGAACGCATCCATGGCGAACAGCCCGCCGCGCCGCATCATCGACACTCGCAATTACTTGCGGTCTTTCGGCCACGTCCACCAGACGATGGCGATCAAAATCAGGACTGCGATGATGGCTTCCAGGAACAGCAAGAACATGGCATCCCCTTTCATGGAGACAGGTGAAGAAAAAAGGTTCTAGACAGGTCGATCGCGCGGGCCATCGCATCCCGTCCCACTGGACGGGATAAACACGTGACTCACGCTCGTCAGCGCGGGATGTAAATCTCCGTGTCGCTACCGCAACTGGGCGATAATATCGGCTTTGCCGCCCTGTTCGCCCAGACCCCACATGCGTTTTACCCATACCGGCCCGGCCCCTGATCGTCGCAACGACTGGGCAACCATCCGCACGCTTCTCCCCTATCTATGGCAGTACCGGATCCGCGTGGTCCTGGCGTTGGGCTTCCTGTTGCTAGCGAAGATCGCCAACGTGATCGTGCCACTGACGCTGAAAAGCGTGGTGGATCACTTCCAGGGACAGGCCAGCGCCATCGCCTACACGATTCCCACGCTGGCGATTCTCGCCTACGGGCTGATGCGTTTCGCCGCCGGCAGCTTTGGCGAATTGCGGGACGCGGTGTTCGCCAAAGTCACCCAAGGGGCCATCCATCGCATCGCGCTCAATGTATTCGAGCATTTGCACCGCCTGAGCTTGCGCTTCCACCTGGAACGCCAGACCGGCGGGATGAGCCGCGATATCGAGCGTGGCACGCGCGGCATCGGCTTCCTGCTCAACTTCATGCTGTTCAACATCCTGCCGACCCTGGTCGAGATCGCGCTGGTCGGCGGCATCCTGTTCGGCAAGTACGACGCGGTGTTCGGCTGGGTCACGCTGATCACGCTCGGCTTCTACATCACCTTCACGCTGACCGTCACCGAATGGCGCATGGTATTCCGACGCAGCATGAACGACCTGGATTCCAAGGCGAACAGCAAGGCCATCGATTCGCTGATCAACTACGAGACGGTCAAGTACTTCGGCAACGAGCGCTTCGAGGCCAACCGCTACGACCGCAACCTGGCCGAGTGGGAATACTCGGCCGTCCGCAACCAAGTGTCGCTCGCTCTGCTCAACGCCGGTCAGGCGATGATCATTGCCGTCGGCGTAACGCTGCTGATGTGGCTCGCCGCAAAGGGCGTGGTCGAGAAGCGCATGACCATCGGCGACCTGGTGCTGGTCTCCACCTACCTGATCCAGCTGTACGCTCCGCTCAACTTCCTGGGCTTCGTCTATCGCGAGATCAAGCATTCGCTTGCGGACATGGAAAAGATGTTCGACCTGCTGTCGCAGAACGAAGAAGTACAGGACAAGCCGGACGCCCTGGAACTGCACGCCCCCTCCGCCGCCGTCGCCTTCGAGCAGGTCGATTTCGGTTATGAGGGCCGCCGGCAGATCCTGCACGACATCAGCTTCTCCATCCCTGCCGGACAGACGGTCGCCGTCGTCGGCACCAGCGGAGCCGGCAAGTCGACGCTGTCCCGCCTGCTGTTCCGCTTCTACGATGTGACCGCCGGGCGCATCACCGTCAACGGGCAGGACCTTCGCGCGTTGTCGCAGGAAAGCCTGCGCCGGCACATCGGCATCGTTCCGCAGGATACGGTCCTGTTCAACGATACGATCTACTACAACATCGCCTACGGGCGGCCGGACGCCAGCCGCGAAGAAGTGATCGAAGCCGCCGAGGCAGCGCACATCCACGATTTCGTGATGAAGCTGCCCGACGGTTACGACACCCTGGTCGGCGAGCGCGGGCTGAAACTGTCGGGCGGCGAGAAGCAACGCGTTGCCATCGCCCGCACGATCCTGAAGAACCCGCCCATCCTGGTGCTGGACGAAGCGACTTCGGCGCTCGACACCCGCACCGAACAGGCGATCCAGGAGGAACTGCGCCAGATCGCAAGCGCGCGCACCACCCTGGTGATTGCGCACCGCTTGTCGACCATCGTGCATGCGGACCAGATTCTGGTCATGGAACACGGCCGCATCATCGAACGCGGCACCCATGCCGATCTGCTGGACCTGGGGGGCACGTATGCCCGCCTGTGGGCCATGCAGCAAGCGCAAGCCAAAGAACCGGCCGCCGAAACCTGACCGCAGCCCTCAACTTCTGCCGGAACTTCCCGATATCACGCTTATACCGGCCGTCGACCGGTTGCCAAAGCGGCGTTGGGTATATTCCTTACATGAAACTAACGGCGGACAATTCATTCCAATCAGCACTGGAATGTGACCGCCGGGCGGCTGGTGCGACGGCTTTTTAATAACAGGCATGAAGAAGCTTGTATAAGTCGTTCTTCTAATTCATTATTCAGGCATCACAGAATGGATTCCCCCGGTGCAAGCATGAAGTACCGCTTGACTCCCCTCGCATGGTTGTTGAGCTTGAGTCTGGCCGTCGCCCCCCTGGCGAACGCCACGACCCAAACCCATCACAAGAAGGTTGTCGCCCCTCAGACCACCAAGGCCAAGGCGGCGGCGCCTAAACGCGTCCGCACCACGCTGCAGGCCGGCGCCAAGCCCCAGCGGGTGGTGGTTGCGACCCGCAAGACAGCGATACGCAAAGCCTCGCTGCGGCGTACCGATCCCGATATGGAAACCAGCCTGGGCCAGCTCGCGCTGCGCTCCAACTCCGCGCTGATCATCCGGGCGGACACCGGCGACGTGCTATTCGAGAAAAACAGCGGCGCCGTCGTGCCGATCGCCTCGCTGACCAAGCTGATGACCGCGGTGGTGCTGCTGGATTCCAAGCTGGCGCTGGACATGCCGGTGACAGTCGAGGATGGCGACGTGGACATGCTGCGTCACAGCTTGTCCCACCTGCCGGTCGGCGTCACGGCGACCCGCGAGGAATTATTGCGACTGGCGCTGATGGCGTCGGAAAACCGCGCCGCCGCCGCCCTGGCACGCACCTATCCCGGCGGCCTGCCGGCCTTTGTGGCCCGCATGAACCGCAAGGCGGCCAGCCTCGGCATGACACATACGCATTACGGTGACTCCACCGGACTGTCGAACGACAACTACTCCACCGCCCAGGACCTGGCCAAGCTGGTCGCGGCAGCGTCGCAATATCCGCTGATCCGCGAGTTCACCACCACCGATACCTTCACCTTCAACCCGCTCGCCGGTGGTCGGCCAAGGCAGTACGCCAATACCAACCCGCTGGTGAAGTCGGACAACTGGGATATCGCGGTCAGCAAGACCGGCTTTACCAACGAAGCCGGCAAGTGCCTGGTGATGAAGGCCAACATCGGCAAGGCACCGGTGGTGATCGTGTTATTGGATGCCACCGGCAGCCAGACCCGTATCGGCGACGCCAACCGGGTCCGCAAGTGGCTGGAAGCGCATCCGGAGGTCACTGACCATCCGGAATCCCAGGTCGCCAAGGTCACCAGCTCGGCGACCTGATCTCCGCATACCGGAAAGCAAAACGGGCAACCCTCGCGGTTGCCCGTTTTCATTTCCTGCGCTGGAACAGTCAGGCCCCAGGGGCCTGAGCTCAACGCATGGTGAACAGCTGCTGGAAGTTCACCACCTGGAAGACTTCCATCACGAAACCGCTGCAGTTGGCCAGCACCACCGATTTGCCGGCGGCGGCCGCTTTTTCCTTCAGCAGCAACAGCATACCCAGCGCGGAGCTGTCTACGTATTCGACTTCTTCGAAGTCCAGCACGATCTCTCGCAGCCCCTTGTCGTCCAGCAGGGGCTGGTAGCCGTGGCGAAAATCACGGTGGGCACTGAAATCGAAGCGTCCGGTCAGCTTCAGCGTGCAGGACGTATTGTCCCGCCTGACGTCAATTTGCATGGTAGCTAGCCTTCTGAGCGGGTTCCGAGAGGGTTCACGTTCATTCTTGCAGCATTTCGGCAGACTGCCAATGTTGAACTACCAGTTGGACGCGGCTACGACCGCCATAACGGTTGATTCCCAGCCGGTAGACCGTGTCGACCCGGTCCGGCAGGAAGTCCGGCTGGTTGAAGGCAATCGCTTCCAGCACCGGTCCGCCGGTCGGCGCCTGGAGCGACAGCCGCAAATGTCGCTCGCCGATCACGCGCTGCTCGCGCACCATGAAGCAGCCACGGAACAGGGGGGGCGGAAAGGCCTGCCCCCATACACTGCGTTCGAGCGCCTCCGCCAGCCCCAGTTCCACCTCTTGCGGGGCCAATTCGCCGTCGGTCTCCACCGTGCGGGTCAGCAGCTCGGGCGGAAGCCATTCGCGACAGACCTGCTCGAAAGTTTCCGCGAAGGCATAGAACGCATCGGGGTTCAAGGTCAGCCCCGCCGCCATCGCGTGCCCGCCGAATTTGGCGATGCTATCCGGCAGCCGCTTTGCCACCAGGTCCAGCGCGTCGCGCAGATGGAAGCCGGGGATGGAGCGCCCCGAGCCCTTCAGCAAACCGTCGTCACCCCGTGCAAACACGATGGTCGGGCGATGGAAGCGGTCCTTGAGGCGGGACGCCACTAGCCCTACCACGCCTTGATGCCAGGCAGCGTCGAACAGCGTCAGCGAGTACTGCCCTTCCACCGGCTTGACCGACAGGGCGGCGAGCGCCTCCGCTTGCATATCAGCCTCGATCTCGCGGCGAGCACGATTGAGCTCGTCCAGCGTTTCCGCCAGGTTGAATGCAAGGTCGGCGTCGTCGGCCAGCAGGCACTGGATGCCAATCGACATGTCTTCCAGCCGGCCTGCCGCATTCAGGCGCGGCCCTAGTACGAATCCCAAGTCATAGCAGGATGCCTCGCGAGGATCGCGGCCCGCTACCTGGTACATCGCCTTCAGGCCGGCGCATAGTTCCCCGGCCCGCAGCCGGGCGAGCCCTTGGTGTACCAGCGCCCGGTTGACGGGGTCCAGCCGCACCACGTCCGCCACGGTGCCTAAGGCCACCAGGTCCAGCCACTGGGCCAGGTTGGGCTGCGGACGATGGTCGAACACGCCACGCTCGCGCAGCACGGCACGGGTCGCCAGCAAGACATAGAACATCACGCCGACACCGGCCAGCGCCTTGCTGGGGAAGTCGCAGCCGGGCTGGTTCGGGTTGACGATCACCGCAGCAGCCGGCAAGGCGGCGCCGGGCAGGTGATGGTCGGTAACCAGGACCGGCATGCCCAGTTCGTTGGCTCGCGCCACGCCGTCGACGCTGGCGATGCCATTGTCCACGGTGATCAGCAGGTCCGGTTTCTGTTCGGCCGCCAGCTCGACGATTTCCGGCGTCAGGCCGTAACCGTATTCGAAGCGATTGGGCACCAGAAAGTCGACCACCCCGCCCATCGACCGCAGGCCGCGCACGGCCACGGCGGTCGCGGTGGCGCCGTCCGCGTCGTAGTCACCGATCACCAGCATCCGCTCGCCGCGCACTATGGCGTCAGCCAGACGTTCACCCGCTTCGCGGGCGCCGGTCAGCAGGGTGTACGACGGCAGGCGTGCCAGTGCGTAATCGAGTTCGGTGGCTTCCGCGACACCGCGGGAGGCATAAAGACGCGCCAATGGCGCCGGGAGACGGGCATCCAGCAGGCGCTGGAGCGCCAGTGGATCGATGGTTCGATCAACAATCTGCATGGCGGAGGATTTTAGCCGAGTTGGCTGCCCGCCATCGGGATTCCTGCGTGGCGATCAGGGCAGTGAATAGCCCCGTGCGAGCAATTCCGCACGGAGCCAGGCCACGGCTGGGTCAGCTTCGGCAGCCGGCCCGGTCACCCCGAATTCGATGGCGGGTGGTGCCGGGTTGTTCGGGTCGATGCTGTGCGGCAGGCTGGAAAAGCGCAGCACCGGATAGCGGGCGACGAATGCTTCCATCAGGTCCAGCAGCACGCTCTCACGGGCACCGACGCAGAGGAAGCTGCGCGTCACCCGGGGCTCGGCCCGCAGCGCCGGGTACTCTTGCTCCAGCACCCATTCCACCATCGGCCACGCCATGTTCGGGAAACCGGGTACGAAATGATGGCGGCCGAGTGAAAAGCCCGGCACCCGGTTGATCGGGTTGGGGATCAATCTTGCTCCGGCCGGAAAATCCACCATGCGGACCCGGTTCGGCCAGGCTTCCGCACCGAACTGGGCCTCCAGCAGGGTGACACCCTCGGCGTGCCGCTCCAGCGATACGCCGGCTGCCAATGCCGCGGCCTGGCGGGTATGGTCGTCCGGCGTGGCGCCGATGCCGCCAAAGGAGAACACGATGTCCTCGCTGGCGAAGGTACGGCGGTAGGCCTCGGCCTGCCGCTCCGGGTCGTCGCCCAGGTAACTGACCCAGGCCAGCTCCAGACCGCGCGTCGCCAGGATCTCGATCAGCTTCACCATGTGCTTGTCTTGCCGGCGTCCGGACAGGATTTCATCACCGATGATGTAAGCACCGATAGGCATGACAAGGCTCCGGATCAGGCAGGAAAACGTCGAGGGAAACAGGAGGCGGGCGACCCGCGTGGGCTATACAGTGTAAAGAAACGCCCCTCCCTCCACCATGCCCAACGAGGATCGCCATGGACGCCGATACACTGAAATCCATCCAGGCCCCGCTCAAGGACAGCTACCGGGAGACCCCGGAACAGGCTTTGATCACACTGCGGGCCAGCGGCCGGGCCGGGGAAGGCGTGTCCTGCCGGGTCGAAACCGGGGCCGCGCTGGTGGAGGCCGGCCTACATCCCGCCACCGGGGGAGACGGCAGCCAGGCTTGCTCTGGCGACATGCTGTTGCAAGCGCTGGTAGCCTGTGCTGGCGTCACGCTGACCGCCGTGGCCACGGCCTTGGGCATCCCGCTACGCGATGCAGCGGTCCATGCGGAAGGAGACCTCGATTTCCGGGGCACGCTCGGGGTGGACAAGAACGCGCCGGTCGGCTTCCGGCAGATTCGGCTGCGCTTTGAACTGGACACAGATGCCAGCGTCGAACAACGGGAAACCCTTATCAGACTGACCGAGCGGTACTGCGTCGTCCTGCAAACCCTGCGGAACTCGCCCGCCGTGCTGGTCAGCACCACAAACGGGTGAGCCGCCCCGCAACGCAACTGCTTACTCATCAATCATTGGTTTTTTTGGCGCACGGCATACCCGCTTCCTATAGTGAAGCGTGAAAGCGTAACCGTACCGGGTCTGTCGCCATGGCATGGACCATCCGCACCAACCAATCTCTCCGGCGCTCGCCCGCGCGCTCCAACCTGCCCGCAGGCTGGCGTCCGCGCATGCGCGTCAACGATCACCGGCATCGCTCGCCGGACGGAAACGATGTGTTCACCGGTCCAGGGTACGTGCTGGGCATCGGCAGCAACATCGACCCCGAGCGCAATGCGGCGCGCATCCTTGAATGCCTGGTGCAGCGGTTCGGCATGGTGCGGATCAGCCGCATCTACTACACCGCCCCGGTCGCGATGGAAAGTCGTCGCCGCTTCGTCAATTTCTGCGCCTATGTGCCCAGCAACCTGCGACCGCTGGCCTTCAAGGAGGAATGCAACCGGATCGAGGCGGTACTCGGGCGCGACCGCAGCAATCCCCGCCGCAGCGTACTCGACCGCCCCGCCGATCTCGATCCGTTGACGCGCCTGCTGAACGCCGACATCCCCATCGCAGGGGTCGAGGACAGCGTGGCGGACTACTTGCTGAAGCCGGCACGCGAACTGCTGGCTTCGCTCACGCAAGCCAGCATCCGCGCTTCGCTCCGACAGGATGCGGGCGAGCTGACCCGTTGCCGGGTCAAACTGCGCGGCTGGGTGCTAGGCGAGACGCCGGCCACCATCTACCGGGATGACCGCACCGGTCAGATAGTGGTTACCTAGAATCGCTTCCACCGCCCGCCAGATCGCCTCCTCTCCGCCCTCCTCGCCCAGCAGCGTTTCGGCCAGCACTTGCTTGCGCATCGCTTCGCTGTGCCACTCCTTGAACAGGATCGGCCCCGGTGCAATGGCGTTCACCTTGACCTTGGGCGCCAGCCGTTTGGCAAACGACAGGGTGAGGTTCGCCAGCCCTGCCTTGGTGGCGCAATAGACGTCAAAGGCCGGGTTAGGGTTGTCGGCGTAGATGTCGGTGATGTGCACGATATCCGCATGCCGCTCGGTACAAGCGGCCAGCCGGGGCGCAAGCAATGTGTTCAGCAGGTAGGGGGCACGCATGTGAATCGCGAAGAAGCGCTCGAACTGCAGCAAGGCGGCATCCGGATCTGCATCGGTCTTGTCGAAGGCCGATGCGTTGTGAATGATCCCCCGCAAGGAGGGCGTGCAGGATTCGACCTGCTCCGCCAGCCGTCTGACCGCATCCGCCTCGGTCAGATCCGCCTCGATGATGGTCACCCCCTTCCCGGTGAGCGCGTGCAGCACCTCCGTCTGACGATGGCAGTGCGCAATCACCGCGTCGCCGCGTTCGACAAGCTGGCGGACCAGATACAGGCCGACCCGGCGGCCGGCGCCGGTAACGAGGATGGGGGAAGCGGACATGGCTTGCCTCGCGGTAACAATCCGACCAATCCATCATAGACCCCGCCCGGACTGGCGACGTTCAGGTGTCGGCCCACATCCGCAGCAGGTTGTGGTAACAGCCGGTCAGCTTGACCACCGACTCGTGGTTGCCCTGCTCCGCCCGCAGCGACATCAGCGCCACGTCCATCTCATAGAGTACCCGTCGCCGCTCTGTCTCCCGCACCATGCTCTCCACCCAGAAGAACGAAGCGACGCGGGCACCGCGCGTGACCGGCTCCACCCGGTGCAGGCTGCTTGACGGGTAGAGGATGAGATCGCCAGCAGGCAACTTGACCTGCTTGGTGCCGAAGGTGTCTTCGATCACCAGTTCTCCACCGTCGTAGTCCTGCGGATCAGCCAGAAACAGCGTAGCGGAGACGTCGGTCCGCACGTTGATGTTCTTGCCCGGATGGGTACGCACCGCGTTGTCGACATGATTGCCAAACGCGTTGGTATTGCCCGAATAGCGGTTGAACAGCGGCGCGTAGATCTTTTTTGGCAAGGCCGCGCTGATGAACATCGCGCTCGCGGCCAGGCCCTCCATCACGAGCGTTCGTGCGGCGATCGCTGCGGCGGAATCCTCCGGCAGTTGCAGGTTGTTTTTCACTTCGGCCGATTGCGTGCCGGCAGTCACCCGGCCGTCCACCCAGTCGGCGTCGGCCAACAGCGCCCGAACGCGCGCCAACGCGGCCGGGTCCAGGACATTCGGTACGTGCAGGAGCATCTTCTTCTCCGGATCGGATCGGGGCGGCGGACGCCGCCCTTGGTCAAATGGGACGGATTGCCGCAATCAGAAGCGGAACTCGCCGCTCAGCTGGACGGCACGCCGGGTCCCCGGCACCACGTGGCCCGCATAGACGCCTTCGTAGTACTTCTGGTTGAACAGGTTGAGCACATTCAGCTTGATGCTGTAGCGCTTCTGCTCGTAGGCGACCATGGCATCCCAGCGGGAATAGCCCGGGACCGCATTGGTATTGGTGGCATTGCCGTAGCGCAGGCCGACGTCCTCGAAACCGCCGCCGACCTTCCAGCCGCCGCCCAGGTTGTAGACCATCCACAGGTTGGCGGTGTGATGCGGCGTGTTGATCGGCACCTTGCCCTTGGTGCTGGCCTGCGTACCGGACGCCTCGTCGATTCGGCCCTTCATCAGGGCAAGGCCGCCGAAGACTTCCAGCCGGTCGGTAAGATTGCCGGAAACCTCGAACTCCACCCCGTCGGTATGGCGCTTGCCGGAGAGCAGGTAGACGTCCGGGTCCGCCAAATCGGTATTGCGCTCATGCAGCTTTTGCGACCGGAACAGCGCGGTACGCAGCGACAATTTGCCGTCCAGCGCCTCCCACTTCGCGCCCAGTTCCAGGTTGCGGCTCTGCTCCGGCGGCGTGTTGGCGGAACGGTCGTCCAGCGCGTACAGCTCGGCGGACGGGTTGAAGGAGGTCCCGTAGGACAGGTAGTAGGACTGCGCCTTGCTCGGCTGGTAGATCAGGCCGGTGCGGTAGCTCCATTCCCGGTCGGTGCGCGACAGGTCGCCTTGCGCGGCCGGACGGTCGTAGTCCGCCTTCATTTGGTCCCAGCGGGCGCCCAGTAGCACTTTCCAGTCCGGTGTCAGCGTCAGCATGTCCTGCGCGTAGACGCCGATGCTGTTCGCCGTGTAGTTGACGTCCCCGGTGCGCTGGATGCTGCTGAAGTAGTTGGCCGGCAGCGTCGGGTTCGGATTGGGGTTGCCCACGGTGGTGGCGGGATTGGTTGCGGCGCTGGTGTAGTTCCAGCGATGCGCTTTCTCCTGCACCAGTTCCAGGCCCGCCAGCAACTCATGCTCCACCGAGCCGGTGGTAGCCAGCGTGGAATAGTCGGTCTGGCTGGTCAGCGTGTGTTCTTCTCCGCCACGTGCCTGCCGCTGCCGTCTGATCGCGGTGGAGTCTGTAATACTGGTAGGCGTCCCGATCAGCCGTGGCGCCGTCGCCCACAAGTCGCGACTGTAATCGGCCTTGCGCAGTACCGTCTTCAGCGTGCTGTCGTCGTCGAAGTGATGAACATAGGTGGCCGTGTAGATGTCAGTCTTGTTCCGCTCGTAGTCGGCATTGGCCAGACCGTAAAAGCGGTTGACCGGCACATCCAGCGGGCGGCCGTTGTAATACGGAACGCCGTAGTCCGGCAGGTTGTCGTCCTGCAGGTGGTAATAGGCCAGGGTGAATTCGTTGTCGCTGCCGATCCCCCAACTGATGGACGGGGCGACTCCACTGCGCTCGGTATGCACGGCGTCGCGGAAGCTGTCGCTTTCCGTCTTCATCGCGTTGACGCGGATGGCGGCGCCCTCGCCGATCACCTTGTTCACGTCAGCCGTCACGCGCCGGTATCCGTAACTGCCCACCGTGCCGACCAGCTCGCTCTCGTCCTTCAGCATCGGCCGCTTGCTTTCCTGGTTCACCACCCCGCCGGTGGTGCCCCGCCCGAACAGCATCGAGGCGGAGCCGCGGAGCACGTCGACCTGCTGCAGGTTGAAGGTCTCCCGGTTGTACTGGGCCACGTCGCGCATCCCGTCCAGGTAGAGATCCCCCACGATGGAATAGCCGCGCAGCGTGATGTTGTCGCCGATGCGCCCGCCCTCCCCGGCGTTGAAGGTCAACCCAGCCACATTGCGCAGCGCCTCCTTCAGGGAATCCGCATTGCGGTCGGCCATCAACTGCTCCGGCACGATGGTCAAGGATTGCGGCACATCGCGCGGTTGCTGGGTGATCTTGCCGATCTGGGTAACGGGCGCCTTGTAGCCGCCAGAAGACGTCTCCGCCCCATCCTTCACGTGGACGGTCGGCATCGTCGTGACTGACGGGTCCTCCGTCACCGCATTGTCAGCCCAAGCATCGGGGGCAAGCGCCAATGCGGCAACCATGGCTCCCAGTGGAAGCAGACCGGCGCGGCGGAATGGATCGGACGCCGGGTTGTGCTCTACCCGGTCTTGGGACTTGGACATGTTGATTCTCCCTGATGCATGGACGAAGCCCTCCCTGCCAGCGCGATCGCGCAGCATGGCGAGCCATTGAAAATCGGGAATGACGGGGAGGCCGACTGCGACCGCCCCCTTGAGATGGCGCTACGGCCTAGCGGGGGTATCCGGCACGGTGACGAAGCCAATGCGGGTCAATCCGGCCCGGGCGGCCTCACCCATTACGTCTGCCAGCACTTCGTAGCGCACCCCGCGATCCGCACGGAGCTGCAGCGCGGGCTGGGGCGTACGGGCGGCAGCCTCGGTCATGCGGGCCGATAGCCCGCTGGCAGGAACCTCTACACCGTCCCAGAAGACCACACCCTGTGCGTCGACCGACACTTCCACTGACGCAGGCTCCGGCGTGTTGACGGCCGTACTGACCTTGGGCAACTGCACCTTGACGGCATGGGTCATCAGCGGTGCCGTCAGGATGAAAATCACCAGCAACACCAGCATGACGTCGATCAGCGGGACCATATTGATCTCGGCAATCGGAGTATCGCTGCGGCATGAATCAAAGGAGCCGAAGGCCATGACGACGCTCCTCAGGCCTGAACGGCAAGCGCGGGGGAGGAGGACGCCATCGGCGCGCGCTCCCCGGTAGCCAGGAAATGGAACAGATCGTGGGCATAGGCATCCAGGCGAGCCTGAACCACCCGATTACGCCGGCTGAGCGCGTTGTAGGCCAGCACCGCCGGGATCGCGACCGCCAGGCCGATGCCGGTCATGATCAGCGCCTCGCCGACCGGCCCCGCCACTTGGTCGAGCGTCGCCGCCCCGCTGGTTCCAATCGACACCAGCGCGCGATAGACACCCCACACCGTACCGAACAGACCGACAAAGGGCGCTGTTGCGCCAACCGATGCCAGCAGCGTCAGTCCATTCTCCATCTTGGCGGTTTCCTGCTCGATGGACTGGCGAAGGATGCGCGTCAGGTAGTCAGACAACCCGCCTGCCTCCAGCAGCTTGGCAGCATGGTGCCGCTCATGGTTCCGCCGGGCGGCGAAGGCCCGCATCGCCAGTTGGGAGAAGGCATCACGTTTTGTCAGAGTGACCAGATCCTGCCCGGCCTGCTCCAGCGAAGGCGCATCCCAGAACGCCTGCAGAAACCGCCGGCTACGCCGCCGTTCTTGCCAGGCAATGGCCGCCTTGGCCAGGATCACGGCCCAGCTCGCCACCGACATGGCCAACAGGACAAACAGCAAAAGATGACCGACGGTATCGGCCTGACCGACAAAGTGCATCAATCCGGGATTAGGG
>CBIHQA010000042.1:0-13953 GCA_966211475.1 uncultured Neisseriales bacterium | reverse complement strand
ATGGAATTCCTGCTGATCAACCACCCGCTGGATTGCCCGATCTGCGACCAGGGCGGTGAATGTCAGCTGCAGGATCTGGCTGTCGGCTACGGTGGTTCCAGCTCGCGCTACCAGGAAGAAAAGCGCGCAGTCGGCCCGAAGGACATCGGTCCGCTGGTGTCCGCCGAGGAAATGAGCCGCTGCATCCATTGCACCCGCTGCGTCCGCTTCGGCCAGGAAATCGCCGGTGTGATGGAACTGGGCATGATCAACCGGGGCGAGCACTCCGAGATCGTGTCCTTCGTTGGCAAGTCGGTGGATTCCGAACTGTCCGGCAACATGATCGACCTGTGCCCGGTGGGCGCGCTCACCAGCAAGCCGTTCCGCTATGCGGCCCGCACCTGGGAGCTGTCCCGCCGCAAGTCGGTCAGCCCGCACGACGGGCTGGGTAGCAACCTGATCGTCCAGGTCAAGCAGAACAAGGTCTACCGCGTTCTGCCGCTGGAAAACGAAGACATCAACGAATGCTGGTTGTCGGACCGCGACCGCTTCTCCTATGAAGCCGTCAACAGCGAATCCCGTTTGACTCAGCCGATGATCAAGCATGGTGGCGCCTGGCACGAAGTGGATTGGCAGACCGCGCTGGACTATGTCGTCAAGACGCTGTCGGACATCAAGGGTAGCCAGGGTGCAGGCGCGATCGGTGGCCTGATCTCGCCGCAGAGTACGCTGGAAGAGCTCTACCTGTTCCAGGCTTGGCTGCGCGGCATTGGCGTGAACAACATCGACCATCGCCTGCGCCAGAGCGATTTCTCGGTGGATGCGACACCGTGGCTCGGCATGGGCGTGCCGGAAATCGGCAATGCCGAAGCCATCCTGCTGATCGGCTCCAATATCCGTAAAGAACATCCGCTGCTGGCGGCGCGTGTGCGCCATGCGGCCAAGCATGGTGCCAAGGTCGGTGCCATCAATTCCGTCGACTACGATCACCTGCTGAAGCTGGCAGCCAAGTCCGTCGTGGCTCCTTCCAAGTTGGTAGCTGAGTTGGCCGGCGTGGTGAAGGCGCTGGCAGATGCATCTGGTCAGCGGGTGGGCGAACAGGTGGCCGCCGCTGCAAATGCAGCTGTGGTGAGCGAGGCAGCTCGCCAGATCGCTGCGCACCTGCAGGTTGGTGAGCGCCGCGTGATCTTGCTGGGCAACCAGGCACAGCATCATCCGCGCTATGCACAACTGCTGGCACTGGCCAACGAAGCGGCCCGCCTGATCAATGGCAAGGTCGGCGTTCTGGTCGAGTCGGCAAACGGCGTGGGCGCACATCTGGCCGGCGCACTGCCGTCCAAGGGGGTGTTTGGCGCGGCGGTTGCTGCCGGGGAAGATGCCGGTTCGATGCTGGCCTCCCCGAAGGCTGCCTACGTTCTGTTCAACGCCGAGCCGGAAGCAGACAGCTACCGCGGCGCTCAGGCACTGGCGGCGTTGCAAGCAGCAAAGAGCGTCGTGGTGTTCTCCGCATTCAAGTCCGCCGCCGCCATGGATTACGCAGACGTGCTGTTGCCGATTTCCCCGTTCACCGAAACGGCGGGTTCGTTCGTCAGCATGGAAGGCCGTGTGCAGCCTTTCAACGGCGTGGTCAAGCCGCAGGGCGATGCTCGTCCGGGTTGGAAGGTGCTGCGTGTGCTGGGCAATCTGTTCGGTCTGAGTGGTTTCGAATTCAATGCGGCCGAAGAAGTGCGCGCCACACTGCTGCAAGGCAAGAACGTTGCTGCACAGCTGAACAACACCGTCAGCCAGACCGTGTCGCTTGAAGCGGCAGGGGAGGGCGTGGAGCGCATCGGCGCCATTCTGCCGTACCATGCCGACCCGCTGGTCCGTCGTGCTCCGGCGTTGGCCGAAACGGTGGATGCTCGCGAGCCCCGTCTGCTGGCGCGTGCTGATGTGTTGGCCCGGTTTGGCTTGGCGGAGGGGCAGGTCGTACGCGTCCGCCAAGGTGACGCTGTGGTCGAATTGATCGCCGAAGCGAACGAGCGCATTGCCGACGGTTGCGTCGACGTGGCCGGCGCGCATCCGAAGACCGCCCTGCTGGGTGGCCTGTTTGACACGGTTCAACTGGAGCGAGCGTAAGCGATGGAATACTTGCAACAGTTCATCAGTGAACCCTGGGCGCTGTTCTTCTGGTCCCTGCTAAAGATCGTGGTGCTGGTCCTGCCGCTGCTTGGCGCGGTGGCCTACCTGACTTTGGCCGAACGCAAGATTATCGGCTGGATGCAGATCCGCATCGGTCCGAACCGCGTTGGCCCGCTGGGCCTGCTGCAGCCGATCGCGGACGCGGTCAAGGCCATCTTCAAGGAAATCATCCTTCCGACCAAGGCGGACAAGTCGCTGTTCCTGCTGGCTCCGGTACTGGCGATCATGCCGGCGCTGGCCTGCTGGGCAGTGATTCCCTTCGTACCGGAAGTGGTGGTCGCCAATGTGGATGCCGGCCTGCTGTTCATCATGGCGGTGTCGTCCATGGGTGTGTACGGCATCATCCTGGCTGGCTGGGCATCGAACTCCAAGTACGCATTCCTGGGAGCATTGCGCTCCTCGGCGCAGGTGATTTCGTACGAAATCGCGATGGGTCTGTCGCTTGTGGGCGTGATGATGGTGTCGGGGTCGCTGAACCTCAGCCAGATTGTCGCTCAGCAGGCGCACCATCTTGGTGGCTCGGTGCTGGGCTGGAACTGGCTGCCGCTGTTCCCGCTGTTCCTGGTCTACCTGATTTCGGGCGTTGCCGAGACCAACCGTCACCCGTTCGACGTGGCCGAAGGCGAGTCCGAAATCGTGGCCGGCTTCCACGTCGAATACTCCGGCATGACGTTCGCGGTGTTCTTCCTGGCCGAATACGCGAACATGATTCTGATCTCCGCCCTGGTATCCATCATGTTCTTGGGCGGTTGGCTCTCTCCGTTGCCGGCTAGCGTGCCGGTGCTGGGTGCTGCCAGCGTCGTGTGGTTGCTTGCGAAGATCGCGTTCATCCTTTTCGTGTTCCTGTGGATTCGTGCCACCTTCCCGCGTTACCGCTACGACCAGATCATGCGTCTGGGCTGGAAGGTGTTTATCCCGGTGACGCTGGTGTGGATCGTCGTGCTGGCGGCATGGATCAAATCCCCGCTGTCGGTGTGGTAAGCGGCCTAGGTGAATTCGATGCAAGCGATTCGTAATTTCTTCAAGACCTTCCTGCTGTACGAGCTGCTGCAGGGGATGATGGTGACCGGGCGCCACTTGTTCGCCCGTAAGATCACGATTCAGTTTCCGGAAGAGAAGACGCCGCAGTCTCCGCGTTTCCGTGGGCTGCATGCGCTGCGCCGCTATCCCAACGGGGAAGAGCGTTGCATCGCCTGTAAGCTCTGCGAAGCGGTCTGTCCGGCCATGGCGATCACGATCGAGTCCGAGAAGCGTGACGACGGCACTCGCCGTACCACGCGCTACGACATCGACCTGACCAAGTGCATTTTCTGCGGTTTCTGCGAAGAGTCCTGCCCGGTCGATTCGATCGTCGAAACCCGCATCTTCGAATATCACGGTGAGAAGCGCGGCGACCTGTACTACACCAAGCCGATGCTGCTGGCGGTGGGCGACAAGTACGAAGCCCAGATCGCCAAGGACCGCGAAGCGGATGCGAAGTACCGTTGATCCCTGTCCGGTAAGCGCCCTGGCGCTCTGATAAGAGACCCAAGATGAGTTTTCAGGAAATCCTGTTCTACGTGTTCTCGGCCATTGCGGTTCTGGCCGGTGTGCGCGTCGTGACTGCCCGGAACCCGGTGCATGCCGCCCTGTTCCTGGTGCTGACCTTCTTTACCACCTCCTGCCTGTGGATGTTGATCCAGGCCGAGTTCCTGGCGATCGCGCTGGTTCTCGTCTACGTCGGGGCGGTGATGGTGCTGTTCCTGTTCGTGGTGATGATGCTCAATATCGACCACGAGACCCTCCGCAAGGGCTTCTGGCGTAGCCTGCCGCTGGCAGGAGTGGTGGCGTTCGTCATGGTTGGCGAACTGGTGCTGCTGCTGAAGGGGCGCGGTGCCGACGTGGTCAACTCCGCGGCCGCGGTGTCGATGGACAGCAACAGCCGTGCGTTGGGCAAGCTGCTCTACGCCGATTATCTGTATCCGTTTGAAATCGCCGGCGTCATCCTGCTGGTCGCGATGATTGCTGCCGTGGCCCTGACCATGCGTCAACGCAAGGACAGCAAGTACGTGGATCCGGGCCAGCAGGCCAAGGTGAAGCGCAATGATCGTCTGCGCGTGTTGAAGATGACCGCCGAGAAGCCGGTCGAACCGAAAACCGAAGACGCCCCGGCGGCGCAATAACGGACCAGGGAGAGTATTCGTGCTGACGCTGACCCATTACCTGGTGCTGGCCGCCGTGCTGTTCGCGGTGGGCGTGCTGGGGATCTTCCTCAACCGTCGCAACCTGATCATCCTGCTGATGGCGATCGAGTTGAT
This sequence comes from uncultured Neisseriales bacterium, assembly GCA_966211475.1. Taxonomy (GTDB): domain Bacteria; phylum Pseudomonadota; class Gammaproteobacteria; order Burkholderiales; family Leeiaceae; genus Leeia. The sequence goes on along the minus strand of CBIHQA010000042.1, from coordinate 9,496 downwards.
GCTGCTGGCGGTGAACATCAATTTCGTGGCCTTTTCGCACTACCTGCACGATCTGGCCGGCCAGCTGTTCGTCTTCTTCATCCTGACGGTGGCCGCGGCTGAATCGGCCATCGGCCTCGCGATTCTGGTGGTGCTGTTCCGCAATCTGTCCACCATCGATGTGGAAGACCTGGATTCGCTGAAGGGCTGACGCCCTGAGAGGGCAGGGGAGACCCGCCCGCGACCGGAACCGAATACGTAGACTTTGGCGCGATAGTCAAATGCAAAACTTGTACCTGCTCATCCCGCTCGCCCCTTTGGCGGGCGCCATCCTCGCCGGCCTGTTCGGCAAGGTGATCGGTCGCGCCGGGGCGCACACCGTGACCATCCTTGGCGTCCTGGTGGCCTTCCTGCTGTCTGCGTATGTGCTTTACAGCCACGCGACTGGCACCGCTCAGCCCTACAACGGCACGGTTTACGAGTGGATGTCGGTGGGTGGCATCTCGCTGCAGGTCGGTTTCCTGGTCGATAACCTGACCGCGATGATGATGGTCGTCGTGACCTTCGTGTCCCTGATGGTGCACATCTACACCATCGGTTACATGCACGATGATCCGGGCTACCAGCGCTTCTTCAGCTACATCTCGCTGTTCACCTTCTCCATGCTGATGCTGGTGATGGCGAACAACTTCGTTCAGCTGTTCTTCGGTTGGGAAGCCGTGGGTCTGGTGTCCTACCTGCTGATCGGTTTCTGGTACACCCGTCCGACCGCCATTTTTGCCAATCTGAAGGCTTTCCTGGTGAACCGGGTCGGCGACTTCGGCTTCGTGCTGGGTATCGGTCTGGTGCTGGCCCACTTCGGCACGCTGGACTACGCCGCGGTGTTCGGCCAGTCCGAAGCGCTGAAGGCAGTGACCATCGAGCTGATCCCTGGTCATGCCTGGTCTCTGATGACTGTCACCTGCATCCTGCTGTTCATCGGCGCGATGGGTAAGTCGGCTCAGTTCCCGCTGCACGTCTGGCTGCCGGACTCCATGGAAGGCCCGACCCCAATCTCCGCGCTGATCCACGCGGCGACGATGGTCACGGCTGGCATCTTCATGGTGGCGCGCATGTCGCCGCTGTTCGAGCTGTCCGATACCGCGCTGTCCTTCGTGATGGTCATCGGTGCGATCACCGCGCTGTTCATGGGTTTCCTCGGCATCATCCAGAACGACATCAAGCGGGTGGTGGCGTACTCTACGCTGTCTCAGCTTGGTTACATGACGGTGGCGCTCGGCGCGTCGGCTTACTCCGTGGCTGTGTTCCACCTGATGACGCACGCGTTCTTCAAGGCGCTGCTGTTCCTGGCCGCTGGCTCGGTGATCATCGGAATGCACCACGATCAGGACATCCGCAATATGGGTGGCTTGAAGAAGTACATGCCGATTACCTGGCTGACCTCGTTGATCGGCTCGCTTGCCCTGATCGGCACCCCTTTCCTGTCCGGCTTCTACTCCAAGGACTCGATCATCGAGGCCGTCAAGGAGTCGCATCTGGCTGGTTCTGGCTTTGCCTACGCCGCTGTTGTGATCGGTGTGTTCGTCACGGCGTTCTACTCCTTCCGGATGTACTTCCTGGTGTTCCACGGCGAAGAGCGCTTCGGCCACGCCGACCATCATGAAGACCATGAAGATGAGGAACCGGCTGATGACCACCACCATGGTCTGGCACCGGGTGAAAAGCCGCACGAGACCCCGTGGGTTGTGACGCTGCCGCTGGTTCTGCTGGCCATTCCGTCTGTGCTGATCGGTTTCTTCGCCATTGGCGGCATGCTATACGGCGACTTCTTCAAGGGCGTGATCTTCATCGGCGAAAACCATGAAGGCATGAAGGAACTGGCCAAGGAATTTCACGGCGCCGCAGCGATGGGTCTGCATTCCTTCCTCACGGCACCGTTCTGGCTGGCGCTGGGCGGCGTGGTGTCGGCCTGGTTCCTGTACATGAAGGCGCCGTCCATCCCCGCCGCCGTCAAGGCGCGTGCTGGCTGGATCTACACGCTGATGGAAAACAAGTACTACATGGATCACCTGTATATCAACGTGTTCGCGGCCTTCGGCCGTGGCCTGGGTTGGTTGCTGTGGAAGCTTGGCGACGTGCTGCTGATCGACGGTGTGATCGTCAATGGCCTGGCGAAGCTGGTTGGAGGGATCGCTTCGGTGACGCGCCGTGCCCAGACCGGCCTGCTCAATCACTACGCGCTGGTGATGATCCTGGCGGTGATGGCCTTCATCACCTTCTGGTTCCAGCGACTGCTGCTGGCCTAAGCCCCGGGCTGACGGATACGACGAAACTAGAACACGAGAAGATCGGGTAACACATGTTCGAGAATCATTTGCTCAGTCTGTCGATTTGGGTGCCGATCCTGGCCGGTGTGCTGGTATTGGCAACCGGTGGCGACCAACGTGCGCCATTCGGCCGCTGGATCGCACTGGTTGGCGCCCTGATTGGCTTCCTGGTGACGTTGCCGCTGTATACCGGTTTCCAGGAGCTGCACGGTGGCCTGCAGTTCATTGAGAACTACAGCTGGATCGAGCGGTTCAACATCCGCTACGCGCTGGGTGTTGACGGCATTTCGCTGTTCTTCGTGATCCTGAACGCATTCACTACGCTGCTGGTGGTGCTGGCCGGCTGGGAAGTGATCCAAAAGCGGGTGTCGCATTACAACGCCGCCTTCCTGATCATGTCCGGCCTGATCAATGGCTCCTTCGCGGCCAGCGATGCCATGCTGTTCTATGTGTTCTTCGAGGCGATGCTGATCCCGATGTACCTGATCATCGGTATCTGGGGCGGCCCGCGCCGCGTGTACGCATCGATCAAGTTCTTCCTTTACACGCTGCTGGGTTCGCTGCTGCTGCTGATCGGCTTCATCTACCTGCACCAGCAGAGCGGCGGCAGCTTCGAGATTGCCGAATTCCATCGTCTAGCCGTACCGGTGAGTGCGCAGACCCTGCTGTTCATCGCCTTCTTCGCCTCCTTCGCCGTGAAGGTGCCGATGTGGCCGGTGCATACCTGGTTGCCTGATGCCCACGTGGAAGCCCCGACCGGCGGCTCCATGGTGCTGGCTGCCATTACGCTGAAGATCGGCGCCTACGGTTTCCTGCGGTTCTGCCTGCCGATCGCCCCGGTTGCCGCGAGTCACTACGGCTGGGTGATCGTGGCCCTGTCGCTGGTTTCCGTCGTCTACATCGGTCTGGTGGCACTGGTCCAGGCCGACATGAAGAAGCTGGTGGCGTACTCCTCCATCTCGCACATGGGTTTCGTCACGCTGGGCCTGTTCCTGCTGGCTGCGGGTAGCAAACTGAATGCTTATGCAGTGGAAGGCGCCCTGATGCAGATGGTGTCGCACGGCTTCGTGTCGGCGGCCATGTTCTTTTGTATCGGTGTGATGTATGACCGGGTGCATTCCCGTCAGATCGCTGATTACGGCGGTGTGGTGAACACCATGCCGGTGTTTGCGGCCTTCATGATGCTGTTTGCCATGGCCAACGCTGGCCTGCCGGCGACCAGTGGCTTCGTGGGTGAGTTCTTGGTGATCCTCGGTGCGACCCAGGTCAACTTCTGGATTGCAGCGATCGCTGCCACCACCTTGATCTTCGGCGCGGGCTACACCCTGTGGATGTACAAGCGCGTGATCTTCGGCGCTGTCACCAACAGCCACGTGGCCGAGCTGACCGACGTCAACAAGCGTGAAGTGCTGGTGTTGACCCTGCTGGCGATTACCGTGCTGGGCATGGGCCTGTATCCGGGACTGTTCTCGTCCAAGATGCACGCGTCGGTGAACCAGCTCATCACCCTGGTGGCGGAAAAGCAGGCAGTGGGCCTGGCGCATTGATCGGCCCGATTAGAGACTGACACGATGACGAACATGATGTTTGCCGGTATCAACTTCGCCCCGGTCGCGCCGGAACTGTTCCTGCTCGGTGCCGTCCTGGCGCTGATGCTGTTCGACCTGACGCTGCCTGAGGACAAGAAGAGCCTTAACTACTGGCTGTCGCTGGTGATCCTGGTGATCACCGGTGCGCTGGTCTGGATGGGCCATCCGTCCGAACCTCAGTACGCCTTCGGCAATATGGTGGTGGTCGACCCGGTCGCGTCGGTGATGAAGCTGACCGGGGTGGTGACGGTGTTTGCCGTAATGGTGTTCGGCCAGCAGTATCTTGGCGAGCGAGGTGTCCTCAAGGCCGAATACTATGAGCTGATGCTGTTCGCGCTGATGGGCCTGTTCGTGCTGATCTCCGCCAACAACTTCCTGGTGATGTATGTTGGCCTGGAGCTGTTGTCTCTGTCGTCCTATTCGCTGGTGGCGCTGGAGCGTGACAACGCCCGCAGTACCGAGGCCGCGATGAAGTATTTTGTGCTTGGCGCGCTGGCTTCCGGCATGCTGCTGTACGGTATTTCGATGGTCTACGGCGGTACGGCATCGCTCGATGTGAAGACGGTTGCCCAGATGATGGCTGCCGGTACGGCGAACGCCATGCTGATCAAGGTCGGCGTCGTGTTCCTGGTGGCCGGCCTTGCCTTCAAGCTGGGCGCTGCACCGTTCCACATGTGGGTGCCGGACGTCTATCATGGTGCACCCACCGGTATCACCTTGTTCATCAGCTCGGCGCCCAAGCTTGCTGCCGCCGTGTTTGTGCTGCGTGTGCTTACCCAGGCCTTGCCTGGTGTCGCCAGCGACTGGCATAGCATGCTGATGGTGCTTGCCGTGTTGTCCATCGCGATTGGTAACGTGGTTGCCGTGGCGCAGAGCAATCTGAAGCGCATGCTGGCTTACTCCGCGATCTCCCACATGGGGTTCGTCGTGCTGGGTGTCATGGCCGGCAACCTGAATGGCTACACCGGTTCGCTGTTCTACGTGGCGACCTACATGCTGATGACGCTGGGTGGTTTCGGCCTGATCCTGCTGCTGGCGCGTAGCGGTTTCGAGGCGGAGCAGCTGGCTGATCTCAAGGGTCTGGCGCAGAAGAGTCCGCTGTTTGCCGGCGTGCTGCTGGTCGTGATGTTCTCCATGGCGGGTATTCCTTCCACAGTGGGCTTCATCGCGAAGTTCTCTGTGCTCTCCGCAGTTCTGGAGTCCGGTCAGACGGTGACGGCGGTTATCGCTGTTCTGCTGTCCGTGATCGGTGCGTTCTACTACCTGCGTATCGTCAAGCTGGCTTACTTCGATGCGCCGGAGTCGGATTACGGTGTGGCCGAGGCAAGCCCCGCGCTGAAGGCACTGATGGTGCTGACCGGTCTGGCGATCCTGGTGCTGGGGATTTACCCGCAACCCTTGCTCGATCTGTTCCAGCAGAGCGTGCTGCTCTCGTTGCATTAAGCAGAGTAGGGCTGTCTGACAATGGGAACGTCGGGTGCACTGATACTGCTGTTCGTGGTAACCGCAGTGCTGGCCAATCTGCCGTTCCTGACTACCCGTTTTCTGGCCGTTCTGCGCTTCCGGTCTGAGGCAAAACCCGTCTTGGCGGTGTTATTGGAGTGGGCATGCTGTCTGGCCCTTTCCGGTGGCATCGCTTGGATACTGGAGCGCCAGCAGGGGCCGGTACAAAGCCAGCACTGGCAGTTCTATGTGACTGCGGTGTGTGTGTTTCTGGTTCTTGGTGTGCCTGGCTTTGTCTGGCGCTATCTCTGGAATCCGCCGCGTAAGTCGCGTACGTAAGTTGGTTTCGTACTAAAAAGTGCCGATCTTCGGGCACTGTCCCCGCTAAGGCGGGAAAATCGCAGGAACGACGGATTTCGTTTAGTCGGGGCTTGCGCGGGGCGATCGAACCCCATATAATTCGCCCTCTCGTTAGGCACGTAGCTCAGCTGGTTAGAGCACCACCTTGACATGGTGGGGGTCGTTGGTTCGAGTCCAATCGTGCCTACCAACGAATTTCAAATGATCCTGCTTCTGCAGGGTTCTGATGGGAAAGCGAATCATGCGCGCCACTCGAACTACCACCCGCTGACATCGAGCCAGGTGGAGTTCGCGTGACAAAAAAGTGCGGCTCTGCCGCACTTTTTTTTCGCCTATCGAAAATGCCTCACGGAGGTTTCTCATGCCCGTCGTTAGTCTACCTGATGGCTCCCAGCGCGAATTTGCGCAGCCGGTTACCCTGCTCGACGTAGCCGCCAACATCGGTGCGGGTCTCGCTCGCGCCGCGCTGGCCGGCAAGATCAACGGCAAGCTGGTCGACCTCTCCACCGTGCTGACCGAAGACGCGGACGTGGCCATTGTCACCGAGCGGGATGCGGAAGGTCTGGAGGTGATCCGTCACTCCACGGCCCACCTATTGGCCTATGCGGTGAAGGAGCTCTTCCCGGAAGCCCAGGTCACTATCGGCCCGGTGATCGACAACGGTTTCTACTACGACTTCGCGTACAAGCGTCCGTTTACGCCGGAAGATCTGGAAGCAATCGAGGCCCGAATGCGCGAGCTCGCCAAACGCGACCTTCCGGTCACCTGGAAGGTGATGCCGCGCGATGAGGCGGTCGCCTACTTCAAGTCGCTGGGCGAAGACTACAAGGCGGAAATCATCGGCTCCATTCCGGGCAGCGAAGAAATCCGTCTGTACTCCGAAGGTGATTTCACAGACCTGTGCCGCGGCCCGCACGTACCGTCCACCGGCAAGCTGAAGGTATTCAAGCTGATGAAGGTGGCCGGTGCCTATTGGCGCGGCGATGCCAACAACGAGATGCTGCAGCGCATCTACGGTACCGCCTGGGCCAAGAAGGAAGACCTGGACGCCTATCTGCACCAGCTGGAAGAGGCCGAAAAGCGCGACCACCGCAAGATCGCCAAGCAGCTCGACCTGTTCCACATGCAGGACGAGGCGCCGGGCATGGTGTTCTGGCACCCCAAGGGCTGGAGCGTTTGGCAGCGCGTGGAGCAGTACATGCGCAACACCCTGCGCCGCAACGGCTACGATGAGATCCGTACGCCGCAGGTGATGGACCGCAGCCTGTGGGAGAAGTCCGGGCACTGGCAGAACTACGCCGAGAACATGTTCACGACGGAGTCGGAAAAGCGCGACTACGCGATCAAACCGATGAACTGTCCGGGCCATGTGCAGGTGTTCAACCAGGGGTTGAAGAGCTATCGCGATCTGCCGCTGCGTCTGGCCGAATTCGGTGCCTGCCACCGCAACGAGCCGTCGGGCAGTCTGCACGGCATCATGCGGGTACGGGGCTTTACTCAGGACGATGCGCACATCTTCTGCGCCGAGGACCAGATTCAGGCCGAAGCGGTGGTCTTCATCGACTTGCTGCAGAAGATCTATCAGGATTTTGGCTTCACGGATGTGATGTACAAGCTGTCCACGCGCCCGGAAAAGCGGATCGGCTCCGACGAGATCTGGGACAAGGCCGAATCCGCGTTGCAGTTCGCGCTCGACAGCAAGGGAATCGAGTGGGAGCTGCAGCCGGGTGAGGGCGCCTTCTACGGGCCCAAGATCGAATTCTCGCTGACCGACTGCCTGGGGCGCGTCTGGCAGTGCGGCACGCTGCAGGTCGACTTCAACCTGCCGGTGCGGCTGGGGGCGGAATACGTGGCGGAAGACAACAGCCGCCAGATCCCCGTCATGTTGCACCGCGCGATCCTCGGCTCCATGGAACGCTTCATCGGCATCCTGATCGAACACCACGCTGGCCATTTCCCGCTGTGGCTTGCTCCCACTCAAGCGGTGGTGCTCACCATCACCGATCGGCAGGCCGAATACGCCAAATCCGTGACCGAACGCCTGAAAGAACAAGGCTTTAGCGTCGATGCGGACTTGAGGAACGAGAAGATTACCTATAAAATCCGCGAGCACTCGATGCAACGGGTGCCCTATTTGCTTGTGATCGGTGACAAGGAAATGGAGGCGGGCAAGGTTGCAGTGCGCAATCGCAAGGGCGAAGACCTTGGTCAGCTCTCGGTGGATGAGCTGATTGCGCGGTTCAACGACGAGATCGCCCGCAAAGTGTGAGTGCCGATTCAGGAGTCTGCGGGGGCGAACGCCCCCGGAGCCGTTTGTAACGGTTGGATTCCTCCATCGCCTCCGAACGATCAATCAACGGAGAAGTCGTCATCGCTCAGGACAAAGAGCCGCGTATCAACGGCGAAATCAATCTGGTAGAGCTGCGTCTGGTAGGCCCGGAAGGGGAACAACTGGGTATCGTCAGTTCCCGCCAAGCCTTGCAAATGGCCGAAGAGGCCGACCTGGACTTGGTGGAAATCGCACCGACTGCGAGCCCGCCGGTTTGCCGCCTGATGGATTACGGCAAGTTCAAGTTCCAGGAAAGCAAGCGCAAGGCGGAAGCCAAGGCGAAGCAGAAGCAGATTCAGATCAAGGAAGTCAAGTTCCGGCCCGGTACCGACGAGAACGACTACCAGGTCAAGCTGCGGAATCTGGTTCGGTTCCTGAAGGAAGGCGACAAGACCAAGATCACGCTGCGGTTCCGCGGCCGTGAGATGGCTCACCAGGAGTTCGGCGTGGCGCTGCTCAAGCGCGTCGAAGCCGATCTGGCGGATCTGGGCGCGGTGGAGCAGTTCCCCAAGCTCGAAGGTCGCCAGATGGTGATGGTGATTGCGCCCAAGAAGAAGTAAACAGGGCTGAAGAAGTAAGCGGGGCGACGCTCCGCAGGAATTTGTCCGGTAACGGACAAAACGTCGGCGATGATGCCTTTGGGTGGTTGTCGCGGACGAAAAAGCGAGGTGTCTCGGTTCAAAGTGCCGAAGGGTTCGGCCACCGGACACCGTATATTAGAAGGTGGTACATCATGCCCAAGATGAAGACCAAGAGCAGCGCCAAGAAGCGCTTCACGGTCCTCGGTGGTGGCGGCATCAAGCGCCCGAAGGCGTTCAAGCGTCACATCCTGACCAAGAAAACCACGAAGAACAAGCGGCAGCTGCGTGGCCAGACCATGCTGCATCCGACCAACGTCGACAGCGTGCGTGCCATGCTGCCGTTCGCGTAAGGAGATAACACATGCCTCGCGTTAAACGTGGTGTAACGGCGCGCGCTCGCCACAAGAAAATCATCGCGCTGGCCAAGGGCTACCGCGGTCGTCGTAACAACGTCTACCGGATCGCCAAGCAGGCGGTGATGAAGGCCGGTCAGTACGCTTACCGTGACCGTCGTCAGCGCAAGCGTCAGTTCCGTACCCTGTGGATCGCGCGTATCAACGCTGCGGCTCGCGAGTTCGGTCTGAGCTACAGCAAGTTCATGAATGGCCTGAAGAAGGCCGCCATCGCCATCGACCGCAAGGTCCTGGCCGATCTGGCGGTGTTCGACAAGGCCGCGTTCGGCAAGATTGTCGAACAGGCCAAGGCGAGCCTCGCCTAAGCGTCATTGCATGTAAAGGGAGGCTATCTAGCCTCCCTTTTTTTTCTGCTGTACGCGTCCTTTCGAGGGAAAGGGCGAAATGTGCAAACAAGAGCAGTAGCAGGTGCTGTTGGTGTGTGTTTTCCGGTGTCTTGCCACGCGCAGAACACAGGTCAACAGAACCTCAAGTT
>CBIHQA010000041.1:0-14018 GCA_966211475.1 uncultured Neisseriales bacterium | reverse complement strand
CCGCCTGGTGAGCAGCGACGAGTTGCTGCCTGCCGTGGCGTTGTCGGTCGACAAACAGACGGTCAGCGCGATGCTGGCGGACGGTCGCGAAGTCATGCTGGAAGCAGACGGTCTGGCCTTCGGTGGTCGCAAGCTCGGCAAGCGTCCCGCTTCAGCGCTGGGGCTGGCGCGTGGTTCGGTCATCCGCGTCCGGCAGGATGAGGATGGCCACTGGCGATTGACCCAATGGCCTGCCGCTGAAGCCGCGCTGGTGTCGCTGGACCCGCACGACGGCGCGGTGCGCTCGCTGATCGGTGGGTTCGACTTCCAGCACAGCCAGTTCAACCACGTGACGCAAGCCTACCGGCAGCCGGGCTCCAGCTTCAAGCCTTTCGTCTATTCGGCCGCGCTGGAGAAAGGCTTTACACCCGGCACCATCGTCAACGACGCGCCATTGGTCATCGATGGTATCGGTACTGACGGCAAGGCCTGGGCGCCGCAGAACTACGACCATGACTATGCCGGGCCGATCACCGTGCGGCGGGCGCTGATGCAGTCCCGCAACCTGGTGGCGATCCGCGTGCTGCAGGCGATCGGCGTGAAGTACGCGCATGACTACGTGGGCCGCTTCGGGCTGGACCCGGCCCGCCAGCCGCCCTACCTGTCGATGGTGCTCGGCTCGGGGTCGGTCACGCCGCTGGAGTTGGCCTCTGCCTACGCGGTGTTCGCCAACGGCGGCTACCGGGTGCAACCGCATCTGATTGATCACATCGACGACCGCGCCGGTCGCACCCTGTACCGGGTGCATCCGGCGCTGGCCGGTCAGGATGCACCGCGTGCCATCGATGCCCGCAATGCCTTCGTGATGAACAGCCTGATGCAAGACGTGGTCCGGCGTGGCACGGCGGCCGCTGCCAGTAAACTCGGCCGCAAGGACCTGGCCGGCAAGACCGGCACGACGGAAGCGCATGTCGACACCTGGTTCGCTGGCTACCAGCCGGGACTGGTGGCAGTGTCCTGGCTGGGCTTCGACCAGGTGCATTCGCTCGGCGGGGGGGAAACCGGCGCCAAGGCCGCGTTGCCGATCTGGATGGCCTACATGGGCGAAGTGCTCAAGGGCGTGCCGGAGGTGGAGATACCGATGCCGGAAGGCCTGATCGCCAGCCGGGAAGGGGATGCGACGGACTACTACTATCGCGAACTCGGGCCTTCTTCCCGCAGTCTGCTGGCGGATGCAGGGGGAGGGGAGGCCGCTCCGCAGGTACTCGGAAAGGATGCGGTGGAGGCGCTGTATTGAGGATGGTGGTTGGCTGCCGCAGCCTGTAGCCGGGACACCAACGAGCCGCCTTGGTGCACGGCAGGAAGGGCGCGCAGCTTCTTCTGCTACTTGCGCGCCAGCCGATCCAGTACCCGCGACACCGCCATCAGCCCGACGCTCGCCGTCACCACCATAGCCGACCCATATCCCGCGCAATTCAGCCCCATCGGCACATGCGGCCCATCCGCCGTATCGCAGGCGGCGCCGCTGGCTGGCCGGGTCAGTGGTTCGGTGGAGAACACCGCTTCCACCCCGAACTTGCGGTCACCACCCTTCGGGAAGCCATGGTCGCGCCGCAGGACATTGCGCACCTTGGACAGCAACGGATCCTGAATGGTCTCGGTCAGGTCCGCTACCCGGATGCGGGTCGGGTCGGCCTTGCCGCCCGCGCCGCCACAGACCACCACCGGCACCTTACGCTGGCGACCCCAGGCGATCAGCGCGGCCTTGACGCGAACCTGGTCGATGGCGTCGACCACCGCGTCCGCGCCGGCCAGCAATTCGTCCAGGTTCTCCGGCGTGGCGAAATCGTCGATCTCGCGGATGGTGCAATTCGGATTGATGGCGCGGATGCGCTCGGCCATCGCCGTCACCTTGGCTTTGCCGAAGGCGCCATCCAGCGCATGCAGCTGCCGGTTCACGTTGGAGGGCGCCACATGGTCGAGGTCGATCAGCGTCAGTGTGCCGACTGCCGACCGCGCCAGCGCCTCCACCGCCCAGGAGCCGACGCCGCCTACCCCCACCACGGCCACATGCGCCGCCGCGAAGCGTTGCAGGGCTTCCTGGCCATACAGGCGGGCGATGCCGCCAAAACGGCGTTCGTAATCGATGGGGTCGTACAGCGTGGACATCGGGCGTGGATTCTGTCGGAAAGATAGGGGAAAACTGCCCTGATTCTAGCATGCGGCCTGATGTGGCCCGTCCTGCCCGGTCAGTGGAAGTCGCGCGATCGGATGTCCAGCGCACCGATCCAGCCCGACAGGTCCACCGCTCGCTCCGCCAGCACGTGGATCACATTGTCCGCGTGCTGCAATTCACCCTGGATCGCCAGCATCCGCGAGCCGATCAGCACCCGCCGCTGGCGCTCCATCAGGTCCAGCGTAACCACCACATTGACGTTGCCGGTCTCGTCTTCCAGCGTAAAGAAGGTCACGCCCTTGGCCGTGCCGGGATGCTGCCGACCGACCACCAGCCCGGCCACCCACACCGGCATCTTGTTGGGCAGTCCCTTCAGGTCGGCCGCCCGGTAGGCATGGTTGGCCGTCAGCCGCTCCCGCAGCAGAGTCAGGGGATGGGCCCGCAATGTCAGCCCCAGCCGGGCGTAATCGGTAATGATGTCCTGTGCGTCGGTCGGTGCCGGCAGGGCGGGCGTCGACAATTCGCTGCTCGCATTTTTCAGCAGCCCGGTCCCGGCATCGATACCACTCACCTGCCACCAGGCGGCGCGCCGGTGCCCGGCCAGCCCTTCCAGTGCCCCCGCCTTTGCCAGCGCCGACAGCATCCGGCGATCCAGCCCGGCCCGGATGCGCAAGGTATCCACATGGTCGAATCCCTGCGCCTGGACCGCTTCGATGCGTGTCGCCGTTTCCTTGGACAAGCCCTGGACCAGTCTCAGGCCCAGCCGCAGGGCGGCCGACGCCTGCCCGGGGGGCTCCAGCGTGCAATCCCATTGGCTGACGCGCACATCCACCGGCAGCACTGACACGCCATGCCGACGCGCATCCTGGATCAGTTGCGACGACGAGTAGAAGCCCATCGGCTGGCTGTTGAGCAGCGCACAGGCGAAGGCGGCGGGGTAGTGGCGCTTGAGCCAGGCGGAGGCGTAGACCAGCTTGGCGAAACTGGCGGCGTGGGATTCGGGGAAGCCGTAGTCGGAGAAGCCTTCGATCTGCTTGAGGATGCGTCCGATGAAGTCTTCGGAATACCCGTTGGTGCGCAGGCCGTTTTCCAGGTCCTGCCGATAGACTTCCAGCTTGCCGCTCCGTCGCCAGGCGGCCATCGCACGGCGCAGCTCGTCGGCCTTGCCAGGAGAGAATCCGGCGCCGTCGACGGCGATCTGCATCACCTGCTCCTGGAAGATGGGCACGCCAAAGGTGCGTTCGAGGATGGGCTGCAGTCGCTCATCCAGCGGGTCGGGCTTCTCCTTGCCTTGCCGCCGCCGAAGATAGGGATGGACCATGTCCCCCTGGATCGGTCCCGGGCGGACGATGGCCACCTCGATCACCAAGTCGTAGTACTTCCTTGGCCGTAGCCGAGGCAGCATCGACATCTGCGCCCGCGACTCGATCTGGAACACGCCGATGGTGTCTGCCTCGCAGATCATGTCGTAGACCAGCGGGTCCTCTCGCGGGATCTGGTGCATGGCGAGCGGCGTCCCCCGGATCGCGGACACTAGCTGCAGTGCTCGCCGGATCGCCGTCAGCATGCCCAGTGCCAGCACGTCCACCTTCATCAGGCCGACCGCATCCAGGTCGTTCTTGTCCCACTGGATCACCGTCCGCTCCGGCATCGAGGCATTCTCGATCGGCACCAGCCGCGACAGCAGGCCACGGGCCAGCACGAAGCCGCCGACATGTTGCGACAGGTGGCGGGGAAACCCGCGCAGTAGCTGCGTCATGTGAATCAGCAGCTTCACCAGACGGTCGGTGGGGTTGAGCCCGACCTCCAACAAGCGCACCGGCAGCGCATCCCGTTGATCGAACCAAGTCAGGTTGGCGGAGAGCCGGTCGAGCTGTGCCTCTTCGAAGCCCAGTGCCCGGCCCACGTCCCGCAGCGCGCTCTTGGTCCGGTAGCTGATCACGGTGGCGGCCAGCGCCGCCCGGTCCCGGCCGTATTTTCGATACAGGTACTGGATGACCTCCTCACGCCGCCCGTGTTCGAAATCCACATCGATGTCGGGTGGCTCACCGCGTTCCTTCGACAGACAGCGGGCAAACAGGGTCTGCGATTCGAGCGGGTCGACCGCGGTGATTCCCAGGGCGTAACACACCGACGAGTTGGCCGCCGAGCCGCGTCCCTGGCACAGGATGTCTTGACCACGCGCCCAGGCCACCACGTCGTAAACGGTCAGGAAGTAAGCCTCGTAGTCCAGCTCCCGGATCAGCGCCAGCTCTCCGTCCACCAGCCGCCGTACCTTGTCCGGCACCCCATCGGGATAGCGGGTCGCCAGCCCGCGCTCGACCTCCTGTGCCAGGTAAGAGGCCGGCGTGTGGTTGGGCGGAACCAGCTCTTCCGGGTATTCGTACTTCAGGCTGTCCAGCGAAAAGCTGCAACGCGCCACCACGTTCAGCGTCTCGGCCAGCAGGGCAGGGGGGTAGAGAGCGGCCAGCTCCACCGGATCCCGCAGATGCCGTTCCCCGTTGGAGAGCAGTGCATAGCCGCATTCCGCTACCGGTTTGCCCAGCCGGATGGCAGTCAGCAGGTCTTGCAGCGCACGCCGGCCGTGAGCATGCATCAATATGCTCCCCGCCGCGACCGGAGGCAGGCCGAGGGCATCGGCCATGGCCAGGCAGTGTGTCAGCCGCTGCGAGTCGCCTCCGTCCCGCAGCAAGGTCACAGCCAGCCAGGCACGTCCTGCAAAGTGCGCGGCCACCCATCGTCCTGCCGCTTCATCCGGTACCTCGTCCGGAATCCATAGCGCCAGGCAACCCTCGCTCCAGCGCGCCAGGGTCTGCCGATTCAGCCGGTACTCGCCTTTGGCGGCACTTCGTCGCCCCTCCGTGATCAACTGGCAGAGGTTGCCGTAGGCCAGCTTGTCCGGTGCGATCAGGACCAGCGTCAGCCCATCCTCCAGCCGGAATTCGCTGCCGACCAGCAGCGGCAATCCGTACTCCTTGGCCGCACTGTGTGCCCGCACGATGCCGGCAAGTGAGCATTCGTCGGTGATCGCCAGGGCCGCATAACCCAGCTGATGCGCCCGCTCCACCAGCTCTTCCGGATGCGAAGCACCGCGCTGGAAGCTGAAGTTGGACAGGCAATGCAGCTCGGCATAGGCCGGCTGCGGAGGGGCGGGTAATGGCGTACTCATTTCTGCTCACCCGAACCAGCCATGCAGAAACCATGCGCCGCTACGCCTGTCGCGGAACAGCCAGTAGCGTCGACCGGATAGTCCTTTCCCGACATGGTATTCCCGCGACATCGATTGCCCCTCCCACCAGCCGGACTCGATCCGCTCCACATCGGACAGGCCATGCAGAGGCTCGTCGGGCCAAGGCAGCCCGTTCTGCAAGGGGATTGGTTTCGGCGTAGGTAGCAACCAGCCGGGCCGAGGTCGTTTGGGCACCGGGATCCCATCATCCGGCGGCCCTTCCCGCCAGGCGGCTTCCGGCCGGTGATCGGCCAAGGGGCAGACCTGCGTCACCGTGTCTTCCCCCAGCCGGGCACGGATCCGGGCCAGCAAGACCGGAAAATCCGCCTGGGCCGCCGTATCGTCGAACAAATCCAACGGCTGCGAGGCAAGCGGCTCCAGGTGCGTCGCCTTCAGGCGCAGCGATTCCACCGGCGCGGCGAGCGGCAAGTGCTCCAGCTTTTCGCGCAACACAGCAAGGATTTCGCCCGCCTGACGGGACGGCCGCCCGAGCGAGAACGGCACGTCGGTCACGAGCCGCTCCCTGTGCTGCAGGTGCAGGAGCAACTGCGTCACTGCCCGGCCGCGGCCCAGCAGGAACCCCGCCAATTCTTCGGCCAGCCGCCGGCCGACAAAGATCAGCGCGGGCGCATTGTCTGCGGGATAAGCCAGTTCCACCGATCGGTCGAAGGCATCGGGTGGCTCGAAACCAGCGCGAGGGTCCGTCAGCAAGCCATACGCCTTGTCCAGCAGGGCCACGACCTCCGGCCCGACTCGCCGGGCCAATCCATCTCGCGGTAGCGTGCGCAGATCGCGCAAATGGCGAGCCCCCATCGCCGCCAGGTCGTCCAGACATTCCGGCGAGACTGGTAGCCGCCCGATCGAAAGGCCATCCAGCACAGCCGGCAAGTCCGGCAGATGCCGCACCGGGTGGTCATACCCAGCTTTCGCCAACCACAAGGCTCCCAAGGGGGTTGGTGCGCAACCGAGCCGGGCTGTCCGGTTCATGTTCCGTAAACCGTCTTCGATCTGCTGCCGAAGGCGGGACAGACCGCCGAAGTAGCGCAGACAGCCTTCCACCTCCAGTAGCAGCGCTGGCGCCGTATCGATGACAACCAGGGGCGTGAATTGCAGCGCCCAATCCGCCAACCCCGCCAGCGATTCGTTCTCCGCCTGGGGATGACGTGCCCGGCTTTGCAATCCGGACTCCATCAGTAAGGCGGTGGTCAGCGGTTGTCCGCGCCGTACCCCGGCTCGATGCGCCATCAGATTGCATGCCGCGACCTGCGGGATGCGCCCTTCCTCTGTGACGACTGCACAGGGAAGCTCAGGCGACCATTGATCCTGAACGGGGGGAAACACTTCCAATGGAAGCTGAGGTAAATACAGGGCTAACCACAACATGTTCGTCTTTGCCCCCATCCCGGGGCAGCCACAGAGGGTGTGTCAACGGCGGGCCACGCCGCTTCAGAATGCGGACCTCCAGTCCATCCTGCCGGGGCGAAACCGACAGGCGCAGGGCCGCCGGTGAACCTTGCGCCGCCGTATCCGTCGTCAACAACATGCCGGTGGCGCCACTGGTCTCCGCCGCCAGGCGCAAGCGCCGATGCACCCGATCCACCGGTGAAACCGGCAACCACGCCAGCACCATCCCGCACGCCCGGTCCCGCAATGCCTGCTCGAGCACCCACCAGGCGTCTTCTTCCTTCTCCGGGCGAATCCAGTGCAGGCGTTCCAGCACGATGCCGGCCTGTTGCCAGGCGGGCGCATAAGGGATGGCCGGCGGGGAGATCAGCAGCACCTGCTTACGGCTTTCCGTCAGATCACTTAGCGCCGGCCAGAGCAGCTCCAGCTCCCCTCGGCCCGGTTGATTCACACACAACTCCCCGACACTGCCCGCAGGCCAGCCGCCACCTGGCAACTCTCGGTCCAGGGCCGCCCATCCCGTGGCCACCGAAGAAGCCCCTCTGTCGGGCAATTGGTCTCCCCGCCATAGGCCGGGGTGCTGGGGCAAAAGGGAAGGAAGGGGAACCATGGAAACTCCACTTCCATGATATGGAACGTTCGTTCTATTATCAAGCGAATCCAAGCAGAGCGGAAACGTGACCTGACGAACGACACCGCAATGAGGAAATCCGCATCAAGGTGCGGTCCAGAGCAGTACCGCACCTTGATGGGCGTAGATAGGATAGGGGGAGTGTGTGGCGCCGAAAGCGGCGCCATGAGGATTCAGGTCGCCGACAGAACGGCTTCCAGCACAGCAGGGGTCACATCGCTCGTCACGAAGGACTCGCCGATGGCCCGGACCATCACGAAACGGATACGTCCCGCCTCGTTCTTCTTGTCCACTTGCATCAGCTCGAGATAACGTGCGGCGCCAAGATCCGGTGCCTGGGTCGGCAGTCCTGCCCGCCCGATCAGCGAGACGATGCGCTGCTCGGCATCCGCGGACAACCACCCCATCCGGTGGGAGGCCTTTGCCGCCAACACCATGCCGGCCGCCACTGCTTCGCCATGCAGCCACTCACCATAGCCCAGACCGGCTTCGATGGCATGCCCGAAGGTGTGGCCCAGGTTCAGCAAGGCGCGCACACCTTGTTCGGTTTCATCGGCAGCGACGATGCGCGCTTTGTTGCGGCAACTCCATGCCACCGCTTCCGCCAGCTTGACCGGATCGCGAGCCACCAGCGCATCGATGTGCTGCTCCAGCCATTCGAAGAAGGGCAGGTCATCGATCACGCCATACTTGATCACCTCCGCCAGCCCCGCCTTCAGCTCGCGGTCCGGTAGGGTGGTCAGGCTGTCCATGTCTGCGATCACCGCCTTGGGCTGGTAGAACGCGCCGATCATGTTCTTACCCAGCGGGTGGTTGATCGCCGTTTTCCCCCCAACCGAAGAATCCACCTGCGCCAACAGGGTCGTGGGGACCTGAATGAACGGCACGCCGCGCATGAAGGTGGCTGCGGCAAACCCCGTCAGGTCACCGATCACGCCGCCCCCGAGTGCAACCAGCGTGGTCTTGCGATCACAGCGCGCTTCCAGCAAGCGGGTATAGACCTGATCGAGCTGGGCAGCGCTCTTGTATTCCTCGCCGTCGGGCAAGGTCACCACCAGGACCGACTGCCCGAGCTGTTCCAGCGCCGCCGTCAAGGCTGCCGCATAAAGCGGCCCGACCGTGGTATTGGTCACAATGACGCTCTTGTGCCCATTCAGATGGGGGCGCAACAACGCCGCCAACTGCTTGAACAGACCACTGCCGATATGAATGGGATAGCTGCGCTCACCCAGCGCAACGGTCAGAACTTGCGGCTCAGACATGGGAAAGAGACTTCAGTTTGGGTTCCAGCGAAGCAAGCAGGGTCTGCACCGTCTGCCGACTGGTATCGACCACCAGATCCGCCACTTCACGGTAAAGAGGATCGCGCTGCTCAAACAAGGATTGCAGCTTGGCACGTGGATCGGCCGTCTGCAGCAAGGGGCGGTTGCGATCCAGCTTGGTCCGCGCGTACAACTCATCGACACTGGCCCGCAGGTAGATCACCAGTCCACGGCTCGCCAGCACCTCACGGTTGGCCGGATTCAGCACCGCACCACCACCCGTCGCCAGCACCACGTTCGACAACCCCGACAACTCCTCGATCATCTCGCACTCCCGCTGCCGGAAGCGCGCTTCACCCTCGATGTCGAAGATCGTCGCGATACGAACGCCCGTACGCGCCTCGATCTCGTGATCCGAGTCGAAGAACGTCTTGTTGAACCGCTTCGCCAGGGACCGGCCGACCGTCGTCTTGCCCGCCCCCATCAAGCCAACCAGAAAAAAATTGCCCGTCAGGAGATGCTCCATGACGGGCATTGTAGCGGATTTGCTGCCGCGGCGGCTTAGCGTACGGCTAGTTGCTCATCCAGAATGCGGGGAGTGATGAAGATCAGCAGCTCGACCTTGTCGTCTCTCTTTGCCGTGTTGCGGAACAGGAATCCCAGGAAAGGAATATCTCCCAACAGCGGAACTTTAGAAACATCGTTTCGAGTAGTTTCTTCGAAGATCCCACCAATTACAGTGGTTTCTCCATTTGCTACCAGAACCTTGGTCGTGATGCTGTTGGTGTCAATTGCATTGAAGCCGTTGATGGTCGCGCCTAATTTGTCCTTGTTGATCTGGAGTTCCATCACTACTCGGTTATCGGGCGTGATTTGCGGAGTTACTTCAAGGGTTAAGGTTGCATCAACGTAATCAACAGTGATGTTCCCGTCCTTATCTCTCTTCGGCTGAGGAACGCGGGTACCCTGTTTGATTGTTGCTTTTTCCTGATCTGCAGTCACCACTCTAGGGCTGGAAACTACTTTCCCACGGTTATCCAACTCCAGCGCAGACAGCTCAAGGTTTAGGATGAAATTGGATGGCAGTCTGAAAAGGGACAGGCCAATGCTAGGTGCTGCAGCAGCTGGGAGGTTAACGTTGTAGTCACCAGTCCCTAAGATTTTGATCGCCCTATCTGTCCCGCTTTTCGAAGCGTCAAATAGATCGTTGTACACTTCTCGTGCACTGTCACCAGAGCCGCCGACCCCAACCACTGTGCGGTCTCCCCCCCACGTTGTACCGAACTTCTTGAGGCCAACTCGACTGCCCAATTGATAGCTGAATTTATCATCTGCTACGACAATTCGCGCTTCAATCATAACTTGCTTGGTAGGCTTGTCGATCTTTTGCAGCAAAGCGCGGATATCTTCGAGTTTCGAGGGGATGTCGCTAACAATTAGCTGGTTGGTGCGTTCGTCACCAATGGCAGTCCCTCGCTTCGACAAGAAGCGATTCTTCTCATCCTTCAAGAAGTCTGCAACAGTCTTTACCTTTTGATAGTTAATCTGAAAGGTTTCGGATCTGGTTGGTTCCAGCTCACTGATGCTTTGATTCGCTTCAAGCGCCAATTTTTCCTTTGTGGCAAGTTCGTCCCGCGGCGCAACTAAGATAACGTTACCCTTACGCCGGCTATCTAGTCCCTTTGCCTGCAAAACAATATCAAACGCCTGATCCCAAGGCACATCTTTCAATCGCAGCGTCAGATTGCCCGTCACGGTATCGCTGGTAATGATGTTCAAGCCCGTAAAGTCAGCCAGAACAGCCAGTACTGAGCGAACTTCGACATTCTGAAAGTTGAGGGAAAGTTTTTCGCCAGTATAGGTTTTCTGCTCGGGTTGGGCTGAATTGGTATTTTCTTCCTTTACCTCAACAACCAATTTCCCGTCAGTTTGATATGCTGAGTATCCCCAGATACCTTTCGGTTCAATGACAAGTTGCGCACCCCCTGCAGTGGGCTTGGCATCTATGCTGACAACGGAGGTTCCGAAGTCTGTTACATCAAGCCGTCGCCGAAGATTTGCCGGAAGGGTTACCTTAGTAAGGTCGACAAGTAGCTGGCGGCCTTGTTGTCGGATATCCACGCCGGGATTGCTACTCGTCAAGTCGACGATAACACGACCCTCGCCATTCTTGCCTTTGCGAAATTCAATATCGCGAATCGAATCCTGGTTGCTGCTAGGCTGAGGTTCAGCCAGCCGCGTCACGGGTGAGCTTGCTGTTGTTGCAGTGGAGCCAGAGGGGCCATTTACTGTCACCAGGACATCGTTGCCAGAAGTCGTTACTTCGTACGAGGCGCTCTGCACAAGACTAATGACCAAGCGTGAGCGTCCGCCAGATTCGACAACATTAACAGCCCGCAAATTCCCTTGCCCGGCCGGGATGTTGGGATTGCTTAAATTGCTGCTGACATCAGGGAAGTCCAAGGCGATGCGGGGGGGGGTTGTTACAGTAAAACCGGTAGGTTTTACCGCAGGGCTCTTCATTTTAATTCTGACAAGAACCTTGTCCCCGGGCTGGGATGACACGTCAACACTTTCAATGCTGTTTGCAGCGGCGAAAGCATGAAGCGCTGAAAGCGCTGTCGCTGCAGCAACGATGTGCTGCAACGCCCTGATGAGAGTGTTCATGTAACGTCTCATTATTTCTGCTCCTGCTCTGTCAGCTTCAGGCTTGCGGGGCGTTCTGACCAGTCGCCGTTACTGTCTTCGACCAATTCTTTGATAATCAACTCATTATCCAAAATTTGGGTAATTACGCCAAAGTTTCGACCGATATGATTACCGACCTTAAGGCGGAAAATTTCCTTGGAGGGATTCTTGACCAAGGCAATCAGTCCTTCCTTCTTGTTTTGCAGGGTCCCGACCATTTGCAATTTTTCCAAGTCGAAGTCTTCTAAGGCTTCCTTACGCCAGTTTGGATCTGGTGCGCCTGCGCCCTTGCTCTTAGTGGTCTGGGCTTTCGCAGATGAGAACGGATCAGCCAAACTGTCCGCATCATAATTGAATGCAATGTAAGATTGCAGTGCAGGAACAGGGTCAATGCGGGCACGAATGCCTTGTGATTCCTGTTGCATCCACTCGTCGAGGTCACTGAAGTCGTTACTTAGGCAACCGGCCAGGAGGCAGCAGCCTGCTAATACGACGCAGAGACGATTACGCACGGTTCTCATTTTGGCTGCCCAGGTTTGGCTGCTTGCTTGGCATCGGCTAACTCTTGCTCATCAAGGTAACGGAATGTTTTGGCGACTGCAGAAAGGGAGAGCAACCCGTCTTTGTCTGTTGCAACTTCAATGTCGTTGAGTATGACAATACGGGGCAATTGAGCAATATCTGCAGCAAAATGGGCAAAGCTATGGTAATTACCCCGAACCTTCAACTC
This sequence comes from uncultured Neisseriales bacterium, assembly GCA_966211475.1. GTDB lineage: Bacteria > Pseudomonadota > Gammaproteobacteria > Burkholderiales > Leeiaceae > Leeia. The sequence continues at coordinate 1,919 of CBIHQA010000041.1, read as the reverse complement.
GATCGGTAGTTCGGCCATTTCCTGAGTCTTGGTCTCGGACGCTGCTGGACGGAACAACTGGAACTCCAATCCGCGACCGACCCCCGCTTGGTTGATGTCCGTCAACAGAGCATCCATTTCAGATTTCTTGGGCAGCTGTTTCAATAACTCGCTGAGTGACTGCCGGATTTCTTTTAATTGTTGGACATAAGCATCAAGATTGACGGCTTTGCGCTTCTTCTCCAGAAACTCATCCTTAAGCTGGCTTTCCTTTTGAAGGGCGCTGTCCCGCTCGGTGAGCTGATCGTTCCAGACTAGGAAATATGCTGCCACATTGAGTGCAAGAAAGATGATCAGCAGAATCGCTGCTTTGGCCGGAAAGGGCCAAACGCCGATTTCCCTGATGTCAAGATTACGATAGTCGTCGAGCGCGCCTGCCATGGCTCAACCTTTCTTCGGGGTGTCTTGAGGAGCGGACGCAGTCCCTTCAGGGGCTGCACGACGGATGGTGACAACCATAGAGAACTGGTTGAACTTACCTTCCGTCGCGGTCTTAATTTCCCTAAGCATCGGGTTCATCAACAGCGGTGAGCTTTCGATATTGCGAATGAAAGTAGAAACGCGCGCATTGGACTGAGTCAGTCCAAGAATTTCCACCGTGACGTCCTTTTGCTTGACGCTGGTCAGATACATCCCCTCCGGGGTCAACCGGGTGAGCTGATCCATCAGCTGCACCACTTCCGAACGGTTGGTCTGCAGCTTTTCGACCACGCCCTTGCGGGCCAGCAGTGCTTGCCGCTCCGCCTTGAGCGCATCAATTTCCTTGATCTGCCCGTTCAGAACATCAATCTTGCTTTGCACATAGGCGTTACGCGCGTTCTGGTTGTTGATCAGGCTGTCCAGGTATTGATAGCCAAGGAACGCCGTCGCTGCGCCGGCAATCAGTGCGGCGCCGCAGAGTATGTAGAACTGGCGCGTCTGCTGCGCCTTCCGGATCTCGCGGTGGGGGAGTAGGTTGAGTCGGATCATGGCTCGAACTTACGTAGCGCAAGGCCGCAGGCGATCAAGAGGGACGGAGCGTCCGCCAGCAGTTGCTTGGGTTTGATTCGGGAGGGCTGCGTCATGCCCAGGAAGGGATTGGCGATGAGGGTGCTGACCTGCGTGCGGTTGGCAACCACTTCGTCGAGTCCCGGGATGGCACTGCAACCCCCTGCGAGCAATAGATAATCGACCTGGCTGAACTGCGTAGAAGCAAAGAAGAACTGCAGGGAACGCGTGACTTCCTGCGCCAGCGTTTCCATGAACGGCTTGAGCACTTCGGGCTCGTAGTTCTCCGGCAGACCGCCGTTGCGCTTGGCGGACTCAGCCTCATCCGGCGACAGATTGAACCTGCGCTGGATGTCCTGCGTCAACTGGTTGCCGCCGAAGGCCTGTTCCCGCAGGAAGATCTGCTGACCATTGCGCAACACCATGATGTGCATCATGGTGGCGCCGACGTCGACGATGGCGATGGTCTGGTCCTTGCCTTCGCCGGGCAGCTGCTTTTCGATCAGTTCGAAGGCGGCTTGCGCGGCGTAGGATTCCACGTCCATCACCAGCACCTTCAGACCGCCCGCCTCGGAGACGGCGACCCGGTCCTCGACCTTTTCCTTCTTGGAGGCGGCGATCAGGACTTCGATTTCGTCCGGCGTGGCGGGGGAGGGGCCGATGGTCTGGAAGTCGAGATTCACTTCCTCGAGGGCGAACGGGATATACTGGTTCGCCTCGCTTTCGACCAGCATTTCGAGTTCACGCTCGCGCTGGCCCGCTGGGACGGTGATTTTCTTGGTGATGACGGATGCCGCGGGCAATGCCAGTGCGGCATTCCGGGTGCGGGTGCCTAGTTTGCGCCAAGCGCGTTTTATTGCTTCGGCAACGGCATCGAAATTGGCGATATTGCC
>CBIHQA010000040.1:0-14079 GCA_966211475.1 uncultured Neisseriales bacterium | reverse complement strand
AGGAAGAAGCCGACCGCATTGTGGCCGTACCACCACTGCACCATCGCATCCTGCGCACCGGCGTAGACCGAGTACGACTTCCACAGCGTGACCGGGATTTCGGCGTTGTTCACGATGTGCAGCAGGGCAACGGTCAGGATGAAGCCGCCAAAGAACCAGTTCGCCACGTAGATGTGCGGAACCTTACGCTTGACGATGGTGCCGAAGAACACCACGGCGTAGCTGACCCAGACGATGGTGATCAGGATGTCGATCGGCCATTCCAGCTCGGCGTATTCCTTGCTGGAGGTGATGCCGAGCGGCAGGGTGATCGCGGCCAGCACGATGACGGCTTGCCAGCCCCAGAAGGTGAAGGCAGCCAGCTTGTCGGAGAACAGGCGGGTCTGACAGGTCCGCTGGACGACGTAGTAGGAGGTAGCGAAGAGACCGCAACCACCGAAGGCGAAGATCACTGCGTTGGTGTGTAGCGGGCGCAGCCGGCCGAACGACAGCCAGGGCAAGCCCCCGTTAAGATCCGGCCAGACCAGCAGAGCGGCGATATAGACGCCGACTGCCATGCCAACAATGCCCCAAATGACGGTCATGATGGCGAACTGGCGGACCACTTTGTAGTTATAAGTGGTTTGCGCTTCCATGGTGAGGGTTTCTCCCGTTACTGAATTCGGTTGGCGCGATCGTGCGCGCCGCGCGCAAGCGGCTGGTCTTGCGACGCAAATATGAGAGGGGTGCCAGGGGCGGGGTCATCGTCGTCCATGATGATCTGGATGCCGGGACCGTCGAGGTCTTCGAACTGTCCGCCTTTGATCGCCCACCAGAGCAATACCCCGATCCCGAGAATGGCCAAAAGACTCAGCGGGATCAGCAGGTACAACACGTCCATGATGGCGGAATGACTCCGGATGCGGCGCAAATAGGGTAGCCCGCAATTATAACCTTGCCCTTGCTGCGCCGCGACATAAAAGCGTCAGCTTCCGACGCGACGATAACGTATCGGCTCGGTCACTTTCTTGACGCAGGTCAACCGGCGTTGCGACGTTGCGTCAAACGCAGCGCATTCAACACCACTAGCAGGGAACTGGCGGCCATGCCTGCACCGGCGACCAGCGGCGTGACGTGGCCGGTAACGGCCAGGGGGATGGCGATGCCGTTGTAGCACAACGCCCAGAGCAGGTTCTGGCTGACAATGCGGCGGGTTTTTCGCGCCAGCAGCACGCCTTCGGCAAGCGGGGAGAGGTGTTCGCCGAGCAGCACCATATCGGCACTGCTGCGGGCGACGTCGGTGCCGCTGCCCATGGCGATGGACAACTGTGCCTTGGCGAGCACCGGCGCATCGTTGATGCCGTCGCCGATCATGGCGACGACCGCGCCTTGCGCTTGCAACGATTCGATCCAGGCAAGCTTGCCTTCCGGCGTGAGGTTGGCGCGAGCGTCGTCCAGCGGCAGGGACTGGCGGATGGCATCGACGCCTGTCGGCTGATCACCGCTGGCCAGCAGGAGCTGCAAGCCGGCTGACTTCAGTCTTGCCAGAGTGTCGGCCGCGTCCTCGCGCAGGCTGTCCCGCAAGGTGGCGGATCCCAGCCAGCCATTCTGGTTGCCAAGCCAGATGGCGCCGTCGGCGGCCGTGGGTGGCGGCGTACCGACCAGTGCCGCGACGAAGTCCGGTTTGCCGAGTCGGTAGGTCATGCCATCGATGTCGGCTTCCAGCCCTTGTCCACGGTGGTTCTGCAGTCGCTCCGGTGTGGCGGCGTTGCCTTGACCCAGCGAGGCGAGCAGCGCTTGGGCGACGGGATGTTCCGAGCGGGATTCCATGCCGCGTACGATCGCGGCGCCTTGTTTGACCGGTGTCCACCAGGACCAGCCGGTGACTTGCAGGCGCCCATGCGTCAAGGTACCGGTCTTGTCGAACACCACATGGGTGACTTCGGCCAGGGTCGGGACAGCATGGCCTCGGGTGACCAGCAGGCCGAGCCGTGCCAGCGTGCCGGTGGCTGCGGTGAGGGCAGCGGGCGTGGCCAGGGAGAGGGCGCAAGGACAGGTGATCACCAGGACGGACACGGTGATCCACAATGCCCGGGCCGGGTCGTGGCGCCCCCACCAGAAGGCAGTGGCTGCGGCGACCAGTAGGATCAGGACGACGAAGCGTCCTGCATACCGATTGGCCAGCTCGGCAAGTCGGGGCTTTTCGGCGAGCGCACGGTCCAGCAGCCGGACGATGCCGGCGACACGGGTGTCGTCTCCCACTTGGGTGGCACGCAGGATCAGCGGTTGGGACTGGTTGACGCTGCCCCCGACGACGGTATCACCCGTTGTCTTGCCGATGGGAGTGCTTTCGCCGGTCAACAGGGCTTCGCTGACCTCGCTGTCGCCTTCGAGCACCGTACCGTCGACCGGGACGGTTTCGCTCGGCTTGACCAGTACCACATCACCGATCGCCAGCCGTGCGACCGGGACTTCATGCACGGTTGTGTCAGGCCATGCGGGGTAGGCGTGGGCAAAGGCCGGCAATAGTTTGGCCAGCCGCTCCGCGTCCTCGCTGGCACGGCGACGGGCGTTCAGCTCCAGATAGCGGCCGAGTAGCAGCAGGAAGACGAACATCGACACCGAGTCGTAATAGACGTGCCCGCCGGACTGCGTGAGGGTATTCCATAGACTGGGCAGGAAGGCACCCAGGATGCCGAGCGTGACCGGCACATCCATGCCGAACTGCCGGGATTTCAGGTCGCGCCAGGTGCCGGCGTAGAACGGCCAGGCGCAGAAGGTGACCACCGGCAGCGTCAGCAGCAGGCTGGCCCACTTCAGCAGGGTGTCCTGGTCGAGCGGCAGTTCGATACGGTCCGCGAAATAGGCCGGGTAAGCGAACATCATCACCTGCATCATGCCGAGGCCGGCCACCAGCATGCGGGTGAGCGACAGGCGCCGTTCACGCCGGTGCATTGTGTCCAGCCGTTCGGCGTCGAAGGGATGGGCGCGGTAGCCGATGCGGGCGATGGCTTCCAGGATGGCCGAGAGCGAAAGCTGCGACGGGTCCCAGCGGACGCGGGCGCGGTGGCTGCCGTAGTTCACGCTGACGAAACGCATGCCCGGCAACTGCCGCAGCGTGGTTTCGTTCAGCCAGACACAGGCGGCGCAGGTGATGCCTTCGAGCAGCAGGGAGGCTTCCTGGCTGTCGCCCTGCTGCTGGACGAATTGCCGGCGAACGGCAGGATCGTCGTAAAGCGCGATGCGTTCCAGTAGCTCCGGTGGCAACGGCGCGGCCTTCTCGGCGAGCTTCTCCCGGCGCCGGTAGTAGGCGTCCAGCCCGGTGTCCAGAATGGTGCGGGCGACGGCCTCGCAGCCGGCACAGCAGGCGGGGTGTTCGACGCCATCGAAGCGGATCCGGAACGGGGCGCCAGAGGGCACCGGCAGTCCGCAATGGAAGCAGGCGTTCTCTGACAGTACGGCGGGACTCGCGTCAGTGCTGATGGAAACGTTGTTGGATGGCGTCACGCAGGTCTTCGTATTCGGTCTCGGACAGGCCGAGATGCTGAAGGATGCCCGGGCCGACCGCCGCCCAGCCCGGGTCGTCGCTGGACCGCAGTAGGCTGCGTTTGATGTGCTCGGCGAGCCGGGTAATGGCAATCAGAGTGGCGACCCGTGCAGGTGTTTCCCCCTGCGCGGGGCGCGTGAACAGGTCGTGGTGCTGCAGGATACCCTCGGCCAGTTCGTCCGGCAGCAGCCAGGCGCGCGCCACCAGGTAGCCGACCGCCACATGGTTGCAGCGATGCAGCTCGTCCTCGATGCGCGGAAAGCGTGCGTCGCCGGCGGCATCCGCCAGCACCAGGGTGCGGGCATAGTGGGGGAAGCGCAGCAGCATTACCGGGATGCCACAATCGCGGAACAAGCCGAAGGTGTAGCAGGTTTGCGGTTCGATGCCCCCGATCTGCTGACCGAGCAGGGCCGACACCATCGCAATCTGGGTGTTCTCTTGCCAGAAGGCCTCGATTTCCAGCTGGGAGGCGTTGCCCAGGGCGTTGCGCAGCGCCTGACCCGTGGTGAGTTGCAGCACGTTGATCAGCCCCAGCAGGGCGATCGCGTACTGGATGGAGGTGATTTCCCGCTGCGGATTGAACCACGGCGAGTTGGCCGCCTTCAGCACCGCGGCTGCCAGCGTGATGTCCTGGCCAATCAGGGTGGCGATTTCGGCCTGGTCGGGATCGGGCTGACGAGCGATTTCGTGCAGCCGGACAAGCAGGGAAGGCCTAGGAGGAATCACGATGTTCCGCGCCAGATCGGCCGCTTCCTGCGCCGTAAGGGCGCGCATCGAATTGCTCCTTTTAAAGCTGAGATTGCTGTCCGGAATTTTACCACGGGGGAAGCGCTCGGGTATCTGCGTCCTCGGTTATATGGATAGCGGAAACCCGTCAAAGACGATCTTTGCCGGAATGGTATAGTCGCCGCTTTCGGAATTCTGCAAGGAGACGGGGACCATGGCCCAGCTGATCGCGCCGCATGGCGGCGGTGACCTGAAACCGCGTTTGCTCGAAGGCGATGCCCTTCGCGCCGCGCAAGCCCGCGCTGAGACGCTGCCGAAGCTGCAGGTCAGCTCGCGCGAAAAGGGTGACCTGATCATGCTCGGCCTCGGTGGCTTCACGCCGCTGGATGGTTTCATGGGCTCCGAAGACTGGCGTGGCGTCTGTGACGACATGCAACTGCGCACCGGCGCCAACAAGGGCGTGTTCTGGCCGATCCCCATCACCCTGTCCACCGACGCGGCAACGGCCGACGGGCTGGCCGTTGGGCAGGATGTGGCGCTGATCGACCCGGATGATGGCCGTCCGCTCGCCGTCCTGTCGCTGACCGAGAAGTACGGCATCGACAAGGCGCACGAGTGCCAGCAGGTATTCCGCACCAACGACCCGGAGCACCCGGGGGTACAGATGGTGCTGCAACAAGGCGACGTGAACCTGGCCGGTTCCGTGCAGGTGCTGGGCCTGGGCGGCTTCCCGGAGCAATACGGCGAGCTGTTCCTGACGCCGGCGCAGACCCGCGCCGTGTTTGCCGAGAAGGGCTGGCAGACCATCGCCGCCTTCCAGACCCGCAACCCGATGCACCGTTCGCACGAATACCTGGTGAAGATCGCCATCGAGGTATGCGATGGCGTGCTGGTGCATTCGCTGCTGGGCAAGCTCAAGGCGGGCGATATTCCGGCCCCGGTGCGCACCAAGGCCATCGGCACGCTGATGGAAAAGTACTTCGTGCCGGGCACGGTGGTGCAGGCGGGCTATCCGCTGGACATGCGCTATGCCGGTCCGCGTGAGGCGCTGCTGCATGCACTGTTCCGCCAGAACTATGGCTGCACGCACCTGATCGTCGGCCGCGACCACGCTGGTGTGGGCAGCTACTACGGCCCGTTCGACGCGCAACACATCTTCGACGAACTGCCTGCCGGCGCGCTGAAGATCCAGCCGCTGAAGATCGACTGGACCTTCTACTGTTCCGACTGCGGCGGCATGGCTTCGGCCCGCACCTGCCCGCACGACGAGAGCAAGCGCCTGCTGCTGTCCGGTACCAAGCTGCGCAAGATGCTGTCCGAGAACGACCATGTTCCCGACAACTTCAGCCGCCCGGAAGTGCTGGAAATCCTGCGCGAGTACTACGCCAGCCTGGAAGACCACGAGCGGGTGGAAGTGAAGCTGACCGGGCATTCGGCACGGTAAGGCCATGCCAGCGGACTCGACGCTAAGGCGGGAGTCCCGGTGATATGATGCAAACGCGGGCCTGGTGCCCGCGTTTGTGCATTCTGCGTCCCGGAGATCACCCGATGCGTTTGTCTGTGTTCCTGTTGGCCTTGTCGCTGTTTGTTTCTTCCGCTTGGGCTGCTCCCCGTATCGAGCTGGTTGGTGCCATGCCGGGCATGGCGGTGCTGCGTATCGGCGGTGCGGCACAACGTACGGTGCGGGTCGGGCAGAGTACGCCGGACGGTGTGAAGCTGTTGACAGTGAGCGGTGACACCGCCACGGTCGAAGTCGGAGGGGAGCGTCTGCGTCTGGTGTTGGGGCAGGGCTCGGTCGGGGGCGGGGAAAGTGGCGGCGGTCAGCGGCGCGAGGTCCTGACGGCGAACGGTCAGGGGCACTTCGTGACCACCATTTTGGTCAATGGACGGACGGTCCAGGCCGTGCTGGATACCGGGGCAACCTCGGTCTCCATGAACCAGGCCACCGCCCGCCAGATCGGCCTGAACTATCTGAATGGCACCCGCGGCGCTGTGTCTACCGCAAATGGCATCGCCAACTCGTGGAAGGTCCGGCTGGACAGCGTGAGTGTTGGCACCATTACGCTTTACCAGGTCGACGCCACCGTAGTCGAAAGCGACTTGCCCATTGTCCTGCTCGGCATGTCCTTCCTGTCCCGTGTGGAAATGCATCGTAGCAACGAGCAGATGGAACTCATCCAGCACTGAGTGTCGTTTTTCCATCCGGTCAGGTGGAATTGACGCGTTTACCGTGCATTGGATTGTTGACAATAAATTCATCTCTTGATGACAATCTCCTCCACTTGCCGAATTTCCGGATGGCCGGATTCTTCCAATCGGTAAGTTGCGACACCCCGTGGGATGGGGTGTAATACGCGGCTGGTGTCGAGCGTGCGCTCGGTATGGCTGCATCGTCCTTTGCAGCGCGCGGAAACGGCGACTACACCGGTAGCAGCAACACGAAGGCCGCTGCCGATCCAACCGACCGTCCATATCCATACAAGGTGAGAGAGATGAAGGTCAGCATGAAACGAATCAGCTTTGCCGTGGCCGCTGCCATGATGGCGACGTCCGCGATGGCCAAGGATTTCGTCCCGGCCGTGGTGTATGACCAGGCCGGTAAGTTCGACAAGAGCTTCAACGAAATGGCCTACAAGGGGGCCGAGCGTTTCAAGAAGGAAACCGGCGTCGCCTACCGTGAAGGCCAGATCGCCAACGAAGCGCAGAAGGAACAAGTGCTGCGCAACCTGGCCCGCAAGGATGCCGACGTGATTGTCGCCGTGGGCTTCTCCTTTACCCAGGCCGTAGAAACTGTCGCCAAGGAATTCCCCAAGGTCAAATTCACCCTCATCGACTCGGTCGCCAAGGGTGACAACGTGCAGAACATCGTGTTCAAGGAACAGGAAGGCTCCTTCCTGGTCGGCATCGCCGCCACGCTGGCGTCGAAGTCCAACAAGGTGGGCTTCATCGGTGGCATGGACTTCCCGCTGATCCGCGCGTTCGGCTGTGGCTATGCCCAGGGTGCCAAGTACACCAACAAGAACGTGGAAGTGTTCCAGAACATGACCGGCACCACGCCGCAGGCCTTCAATGACCCGGCCCGTGGCGCCGAGCTGGCCAAGTCGCAGTTCGACCGCGGTGCGGACGTGGTATTCGCCGCTGCCGGTGGTACCGGCCTGGGGGTTTACCAGGCTGCCAAGGACGCCGGCAAGCTGGCGATCGGCGTGGATAGCAACCAGAACCATATCCAGCCGGGCACCATGCTGACCTCCATGGTCAAGCGCGTCGACAATGCCGTGTTCGAAGCCTTCAAGGGCGCCAAGACCGGTTCCTGGAAGGCCGGCATCACCGTGCTGGGCCTGAAGGAGGGCGGCGTGGACTGGGCGCTGGACGACAACAACCGCAAGCTGGTCTCCGCCGACATGGAAAAGAAGATCGTTGCTGCCCGCAAGGACATCATCGACGGCAAGATCAAGGTGGTGGACTACCGCACCAACAATAGCTGCCCGGTGCAGTAATCCGCGCCCTAGCGGTTTGAAGGAAAAAACAAAACCCTGCGCCAGCGCGCGCAGGGTTTTGTTTCATGATGGGCAGGACGCGCCTGGGTTCCAGGTGCACGAGTAGAGAAACCACGGTGGACTGAGGCTCATGGCGGATCTGGCAATCGAGCTTATCGGCATCAACAAGCATTTCGGCGCGGTGCATGCGAACCGCGACGTCAACGTGTCGATCGGACGCGCGTCCATCCACGGCATCATCGGGGAAAACGGCGCTGGCAAATCCACGTTGATGAGCATCCTGTACGGCTACTACCAGGCGGACTCCGGCGAGATCCGCGTGGGCGGCAAGGATGCACGTATCCGCAACAGCCATGACGCCATCTCGCTCGGTATCGGCATGGTTCACCAGCACTTCATGCTGGTCGATACCTTTACCGTGCTGGAGAACATCGTGCTCGGTGCCGAGGGCGGCGCTGTGCTCAAGGAAGGGTTGACCAAGGCGCGCGAGCACCTGCGCCAGCTCAATCAGGACTATTCGCTGGAGGTCGATCCGGACGCCGTGGTGGGCGACCTGGGGGTCGGCCTACAGCAGCGGGTGGAAATTCTCAAGGCGCTCTACCGCGGCGCCGACGTGTTGATCCTGGACGAACCCACTGCTGTGCTCACCCCGCAGGAAGCGGACCATCTGTTCCGCATCCTGCGTGCGCTGAAGGAGCAGGGCAAGACAGTGATCCTGATCACCCACAAGCTGCGCGAAGTGATGGACGTGACCGACGCGGTCACCGTGATGCGCGGCGGCGAGGTGGTCGGCAACGTGCTGACCCGCGATGTCAGCCGGGAAATCCTGGCTGACCTGATGGTGGGCCGCAAGGTGAACCTCAAGGTCGACAAGACCGCGCGCGAGGCTGGCCAGTCGGTACTGCGCGTGCAGAACCTGTCGCTGATCGACGAGCGCGGCTGCCGGGTGCTGGATCAGGTCAGCTTCGAGGTGAAAGCCGGCGAGATCGTCGGCATCGCCGGTGTTTCCGGCAACGGCCAGTCAGAGCTGATGGAAGTGCTGGCCGGTATGCGCGACGCCACATCCGGTGACATCTTCTATAAGGATCAGGACGTCACCCATCTGAAGGGAAAATATCCGCGCCCGGCGCTGCTGCGGCAGATGGGCGTTGGCCATGTGCCTGAGGACCGTTCCCGCGAGGGGCTGGTCAAGTCCTTCCCCGCCTACGAGAACGCGATTCTCGGCTACCACCGGGACCCGACGGTGCAGCGTGGTCTGCTATACGACGTGAAACGGCTGGTCCAGCGCACGCAGGACTTCATCGGGCAGTTCGACATCCGGCCGGCCAATCCGCTGCTTCGGGTGGGCCAGATGTCGGGCGGCAACCAGCAGAAGGTGGTGCTGGCGCGCGAGATTCACAGTAACCCGGAACTGCTGCTGGTCGGCCAGCCGACCCGCGGTGTCGACATCGGTGCCATCGAATTCATCCACAAGCGGCTGGTCGAGCTGCGCGATGCCGGCAAGGCGATCTTGCTGGTGTCGGTGGAGCTGGACGAAATCCTTGCCCTATCCGACCGCGTGCTGGTGATAGCCGGCGGCAAGATCACCGGCGAAATGCCGACGCATGAAGCGACGCCCACCGCGCTGGGATGTCTGATGGGGGGCCACTGATGTTGAAGTTCGGACAACCGTCCACGCTGCCCCGCTGGGCACAACTGACGCTGCTGCCCGCGCTGAACCTGCTGGCTGCGCTACTGGTTACTGCGCTGGTGGTGCGACTGATCGGCGAAAACCCGTGGGAATGCCTTCAGATCCTGGTGCGGGGCGCACTTGGCTGGGATGGCAATGGTGGCGGTGGCTACACCCTGTTCTACGCGACCGGTTATATCTTCACCGGCCTCGCAGTGGCAACGGCCTTCCACGCAGGCCTGTTCAACATTGGCGGGGAAGGGCAGATGTATGTGGCGGGCCTTGGCGCGACGCTGGTCTGCTTTGCCTTCGACAAGGTGCTGCCCGCGCCGGTGATGATTCCGTTGGCGATGCTCGGCGCCGTGGCGTTTGGCGCTGCCTGGGCGTTCCTGCCAGGCTATCTGCAGGCCAGGCGTGGTAGCCACATCGTGGTCACCACCATCATGTTCAACTACATCGCGGCTTCGCTGATGTCGTACATGATCGGGCATGTGCTGGTCGACAACGGCGCATTCAATAGCACGTCGACCCGCGAGCTGGGCAGCGTGGCGTGGATTCCCAGCATGCAGGAGATCGCGGCCAAGGTCGGCATCGAACTGACGCGTACCCCGCTCAACGGCATGCTGTTTCTCGCCGTGATCTCGCTGTTCGTGTTCTGGCTGGTGGTGTGGCGCAGCCGTTGGGGTTTCGAACTGCGGACGGTCGGGATCAATGAGAAGGCGGCCGGCTACGCAGGCATCAATGTGACCAAGGTCATCGTGGTGGCGATGTGTGTGTCCGGCGCGTTGGCCGGGCTGGCAGCGATCAATGAGGTACTGGGCTCCTCCCACCGCCTGAATGTCAGCTTCCCGAACGGGGTCGGCTTCGTCGGCATCGGCGTGGCGCTGATGGGGCGTAACCACCCGGTCGGCGTGGCGCTGTCGGCGCTGTTGTTCGGCGCGCTGACTCAGGGCGGGGCGGAGCTGTCGATGGAGAAGCAGGCGATCACCAGCGAGATGATCATCTTCATCCAGGGCCTGATCATCCTGTTCTGCGGGGCGCTGGAAAACCTGTTCGATCCGCTGTTGTCCGCGCTGTTCGCCAGGAGGAAGTAAACATGGAACTGTTCAGCGTCCTCGAATCCACCGTCCGCTCCGGCACGCCGCTGGTGCTGGCCTCGTTGGCCGGCCTGTTTTCCGAACGTTCCGGCGTGGTCGACATCAGCCTGGAAGGCAAGATGCTGGCCGCCGCGTTTGCCTCGGCCGCGTTTGCCTATGCCTTCCACTCGCCGTGGATCGGCTTGATGGCGGGCATCGGTGCATCGGTGCTCTTCGCGATGCTGCATGGCTTCATCAGCGTTACTTATAGCGGCAATCAACTGATCTCCGGTATGGCGATCAACATCATCGTGTCCGGCATCACGCCAGTGGTGGGGCTTGCCTGGTTCCAGCTCGGCGGCAGCACACCGGGGCTCGACGAAGTGGGCGGCCGCTTCCGGCCGATCATCTGGCCCGGCGCAGAGGCGGTGAAGGACGTGCCGATCGTGGGGCAGTTCTACTACCACGTGATCTCCGGCCACTCCATCTTGGTGTACCTGACTGTGCTGATTGTGCCGGTGGTGGCCTGGGTGCTGTATCGCAGCCGCTTCGGGCTACGGTTGCGGGCGGTGGGCGAGAACCCGCACGCTGCCGATACGGCAGGGATCAATGTGGCGCGGGTGCGTTACATTGCGCTGTTCTGTGGCGGGGTGTTGTGTGGCATGTCCGGCACCTTCCTGTCGGTGGCGCTCAACGGCAGCTTCGGGCGGGAGATGTCTGGCGGACGGGGCTTCATGGCCTTGGCCGCGCTGATCTTCGGCAAGTGGCGGCCGGTGCCGGCGATGATCGGCTGCCTGATGTTTGCCTTCCTGGAGGCGGTGCAGTACCAGATCCAGGGCCAGTCGCTGCCGATCGTGGGCGAGATTCCGACCCAGCTGATCCAGGCGATTCCCTATGTTCTCACCGTGCTGCTGCTGGCAGGCTTCGTGGGCCGGGCAGTGGCGCCCAAGGCGATTGGCATCCCGTTCGTGAAATCGCGCTGAGCGGGGTGCCATCAACGAAAACAGGCCGGTATCCCCGGCCTGTTTTCGTTTCAGGAAAATGCTTTCCACCTAGGGATGAATACCCCATTCGTTCTTGAGGATCTCGACCAGCGTCCTCAGCACCAGATCGTCCCTATTTTCCAGCTGATACACGAAAGACAGCAGTGCCCGCTTCACATGCGGTTGCCAGACGAACAGGCGGCCGCGGCGGGCGGCTTCATCCGCCAGTTGGGCCCGCATCAACGAAAGGCCGCCCCCGGCCTCCACCATCGCCAGCATGCTGCCCTCGTGGTCCACCTCGAATGCCTTGCGCGGATTCAGGTTGTGCTCGCGGAAGAACTCCTGCGCAATCCGTTCATACGCCGTGAACTGGGTGTAGCCGAGCCAGGGGAAATCGCCTGCTTCCGACAATGACAGGCTTAGCAGCTTGTCGGCCCAGGCCCGTGGCGCCACCACGCTGAAGGATTGGTCCCGCAGCGGCATCGCATACACATTGCTGTAGGGATTGCTGCCCAGGTAGAAGCCGCAGTCGATTTCCTTCTTGCGGACCTGGTTGATCACGATGCCGGACAGATTGTGGCGGAGCTGGATTTCCAGCAGCGGAAAACGCTCGCGCAACTTCACCAGCACATCGCCCAACCCCAGCATGGACGGGTCGAGGATGGTGCCGATACACAAGCGCCCCAGCACTTCGGTTTTCAGCTGCTGAGCCTTGCCGCGCATTGCTCGCGCGAGCCCCAACACTTGCTCGGCGTCCTGCAGCAACTGCTCGCCGGCCGGTGTCAGCAGCGTGCCACCAGGGGTGCGGGTGAACAGGCTGACGCCCAGTTCTTCTTCCAGCGCCTTGATCTGTGCGGTGACGGCGGGTTGCGACAAATGCAGCACTTCGGCCGCTTTGGTCAGGTGGCCGTGCTGAGCAACGGCGACGAAGGTTCTGAGTTGATAGAGTTCCACGTCCTGATGGGCCTCCTCTAGGCGGGCACCGCTTGTCCGACCCGGTATCCGGGCGTTGCGGGCTCTTGGGTTGGGCTGATTCTCGCGTTTCGGCTTGGCACTTGGCAATCAATTCGACTGATCGGCCATATCAGAACGAGCGACTTCAGCCATCAATACGCCCCTTCCCGAAGGGGCGCCACGGCGGTTTTTTCCGGCCATATCCGGACAAATAGATGAAATGGAACGTCGCGTATTGCGCCATGCCAAAGAAACCGCCGATGTTGCGACCTGTCTTTGCCTCCTCTGGAATGAGCAATATCAAGGGTTCCCGAACTTGATGCGTTGCATCATTCGTGACCTCGATTTGCCTGCATCAGCAAATACGATTAGCAGAGGGGAAATGCGCCGCGCACAATCCGACGCAGGAATCCGGACCGGGCCGTCTAGAGCAAAGGCCGGATACCCACTCGGTACCCGCCTATGGGGCGGGGTGTCGGAAGACTCTGAAGGAGACCACGCATGACCGACGTATCCACGATGGCGGCGACACCGGGAAGTACCTCGGCGCGCCGTCCGATGACCAGAGAAGAGCGCAAGGTGATCTTCGCCTCGTCGCTCGGTACGGTGTTCGAGTGGTATGACTTTTATCTGTACGGCTCGCTGGCCACCATCATCGGTGACCAGTTCTTCAAGGGCGTCAACGAAACAACTGCGTTTATCTTTGCCCTGCTGGCGTTCGCCGCTGGCTTCCTGGTCCGCCCGTTCGGGGCGCTGGTGTTTGGCCGGCTGGGCGACCTGGTCGGACGGAAATACACCTTCCTCGTCACTATCCTGATCATGGGTCTATCCACCGCGGTGGTCGGCTTCCTGCCGGGTTACGCGGTGATCGGGGTGGCGGCACCGGTGATCCTGGTTGCCTTGCGCCTGCTGCAAGGTCTGGCGCTCGGCGGTGAGTACGGCGGCGCGGCGACCTATGTGGCCGAACACGCACCGAATGGCCGTCGCGGCGAATACACCAGCTACATTCAGATTACCGCCACGGCCGGCCTGTTCCTGTCCCTGCTGGTGATCTATGCCTGCCGCAACATCCTGGGCAAGGACGTGTTCGCCGACTGGGGCTGGCGTGTTCCGTTCATCGTGTCGTTGGCGCTGCTGGGTATCTCGGTCTACATCCGGATGAAGCTGAGCGAATCTCCCGCGTTCACCAAGATGAAGGCCGAAGGCAAGCACTCCAAGGCACCGCTGAAGGAGTCATTCGGTGATCCGCAGAACCTGTGGCTGGTGGTCCGCTCACTGATCGGTGGTACCGCCGGACAAGCTGTGGTGTGGTACACAGGCCAGTTCTTCGTGCTGTTCTTCCTCGAGAAGATGCTCAAGCTCGACAAGAACACTACGGATCTGCTGACCGCGCTGGCACTCTTGATCGGTACGCCGTGCTTCGTGCTGTTCGGCTGGCTATCCGACCGCATCGGCCGCAAGCCGATCGTGATGGCGGGTTGCCTGATCGCCGCGCTGACCTACTTCCCGATCTTCAAGTCGCTGACCGGTGCCGTGAACCCGGCCTTCCAGAAGGCGGTGGAAACCTCGCCGGTGACGGTGATGGCCAGCGAGTCCACCTGCTCCTTCCAGTTCGATCCGCTGGGCAAGGCCAAATTCACCAGCTCCT
>CBIHQA010000039.1:0-14171 GCA_966211475.1 uncultured Neisseriales bacterium | reverse complement strand
AGCCCGCAGGGCTGACGACTCGGGGTCGCCTTTCTTTGCTTACTTTCTTTGGCTAAGCAAAGAAAGTAAGTCGGCCGTGGGACGAACTCCCACTCAAAAGGCTTTTGGCTGCGCACTAGCGCTAAGTACCTACAACAACCGGCAACCCCAAAAACAACAACGGCGAGCCGAAGCTCGCCGTCTTGTTCAAACCAGGGAAGCTCCCCAGCCTTACGCCGCCTGCGTCTGCCGCAACCGCATCGCAAACTGCTGCAGCGACGGAATCCCGCTGCTCTCCGCCCGATGCAGCCAATCCTGCAGGCTACGCAGCAACTGCTCCGACGTCATCGCGGAACGCTCCCACAACTGCGACAGTTCCGCCCGCATCGTGTACACCGTGTGCAGCACGCGGCTTTCCTGCATCAGCACGTCCAGCTTGGCGCGCTCGTCCGCCGGCGTATCCTTCGCATCACGCTTGAGCCACACCTTCAGCTGACCCAGCTCCAGGCCCTGCGGCAACCGCGCGTTGTCCTTCAGCTTCTGGAACTCTGCCACGCAGGTCTCGCGCAGGGTCTTCGCATAGCGCGACGCCACGATGTAACGGCTCGCCACGATCGCCTGCAGCGTGGCCAGGTCGACTTCCTGCTTGGTCGGCACTTCCACCATCTTCGGCTGGGTGCGACGCACAGTCGCCAGCCCCAAGGCCGACAAGATGCGGATGTACATCCAGCCGATGTCGAATTCGTACCACTTGTAGGACAGCTTCGCCGAGGTGCCGAAGGTGTGGTGGTTGTTGTGCAGCTCTTCACCCGCGATCAGGATGCCCCACGGGAAGATGTTGGTGCTCTTGTCTTCGCACTCGAAGTTGCGATAACCCCACCAGTGCGCCAGACCGTTGATCACGCCAGCGGCGAAGAACGGGGTCCAGACCATCTGCACCGCCCACATCCAGATGCCGTTCGGGCCGAACAGCAGCAGGTCGATCACCATCATCAGCGACACGCCACCCGCGCTGTACTTGGTGTAAACGTTACGCTCCATCCAATCGTCCGGCGTGCCATGGCCGAACTTGTCCATGGTCTGCTGGTTCTTGGCTTCGGCACGGTACAGTTCCGCGCCTTCCCACATCACCTTCTTGATGCCGTACACCCACGGGCTGTGCGGGTCTTCCGGGGTTTCGCAGCGCGCATGGTGCTTGCGGTGGATTGCCGCCCACTGCTTGGTTTCCATGCCGGTGCTCATCCACAGCCACAGGCGGAAGAAATGGCTGGGCAGCGGATGCAGGTCCAGCGCACGGTGCGCCTGATGGCGGTGCAGGAAGATCGTCACGGACGCCATCGTCACGTGCGTCATCGCCAGCACAACCAGGATGTAGCCCCACCACGGGAGGTCAATCAGACCATTCAACCACGCCATTAAATACTTCCTATCACAATCTGGAGGACGGGCGATTGTACCGGTAATCCGTCGCGCCCGTTGTCCGAGTCGACAAACGTTACATATTGGTGTACGGGCCGTCAGCCCTCGGCGGCACCTTCGGTGGCGGCTGCGCCGCCCGGTGGGCCGATCCAGCGCACTTCACGCTGCGGGTAGGGAATCCGGATGTTGTGTTGCGGAAAGGTCCGGTACACATGCTCGTACACCGCAGACTTGAGGCCGCCGCTACCCAGCTCCGGATCGGCGATCCAGAACCCCAGCTCCAGGATGATGCCGTCGGTGGCAAAGCCGTTGACCGCCACCCCCGGCGCCGGGTCGCTCAGTACCCGCGTTTCTCCTTGGAGTGCTTCAAGCAGGATGCGTTTCGCGGCATCCAGATCACTGTCGTAACTGATCTGCACCGTCGCCACCACCCGTACCCGGCGGTCAGAGTAGGAGTGGTTGAGCACCGTGGAGGTCACCAGCGTGTCGTTCGGGATGATGGCCTCGGTGCCGTCCAGCCCGCGCAGCACAATATAGCGCGCCGTCAGCCGCGACACCTCGCCCACTCGGCCATCCACCGTCACCAGGTCGCCCAGCCGGATCGACCGGTCCAGCAGGATGATGAAGCCCGACACGTAGTTGCTGGCGATCTTCTGCAGACCCAAACCCAGTCCAACACCCAGCGCCCCGCCGAACACCGAGAACAAGGTCAGGTCAATGCCCACCAGCGGCAGCGCAATCATCACCGCCACCACCACCAGCAAGGTCTTGGTGAGCTTGGACAGCACCACCCGCAGGCTGGCATCTAGCACCTGCGACGACAGGATGCGGCGTTCCAGCGACTTGCCCAGCCACAGCGCGATCAGCACCGTGATCGACACCGACAGCACACCATTGAGCACCATCAGCAGCGTCAGCTCATGGTTGCCGATCTTGAAGCCAACACTGTTCAGGCCATCAAGCAGGAAGGCCAGTTGCCCGGTGACATGCAGCGCGAAGCCGGCCCAGATCACCAAGGTGAGCGTGCGTTCCGACGCGCGCATCCAGGTGGCGGACGGGAAAGCTGTGCGCAGCGCGTACAGCAACAGCCGGATGGTCACCAGCGCAATCAGCAGCGACGCCGCCAGGTTGAGGATGCGCACCGATTGCATCTGCGCCAGCCAATGCTTGCCTGCCTCCACCACCGCCAGCGCCGCGATGGGGAACACCACCCGGCGCATGCCGTCCGCACCCTGTTGCCAGTGCGTCATCACTGCACTGGCCCGCGGCGTGAACCAACGCCGGAACAACCCCCCCACCAGCACCGCCCGCCGAATCACCGTGAACTGCCAGACCACGGCGACCGAACGGAGGTCGGTCGACAGCTCCTGCCAGAGCGCTTGTACTTCGGAATGCTCAATCATGCTTTTTGCGTATTCGTGTGTGAAAAATTTCGCGAAAACAGGGGTTTGCCTGCCTGTGGCAACGCAGCAAATTTGCTAAGATGCGGTCTCGTCGATAAAAGTTGCCAATCGGATTCCCCATGAGCAAGAAGATTCTCATTCCGGCCGTCATCATCGCAGCGGCCGGTCTCGGCTACGTTGGCACCGGCTGGTGGCTGGGGGGACAGGTGGAAGCCCACAACGAGGCCTATCACCAGTTCCTCAACAAGCAAGCCTACCTGAAAATCGCGCAGGCCAGCTATCACCGCGGCGTGTTCAGCTCCACCGCGGAAACCACGCTGGAACTGACCGGCTCCGTGGCCTATTCCTACCGTGAGGTGATGTCCAAGCTCGGCGTCACCGCCGCGCCGTTCCGCCTGACGCTGAAGGAAACCATCCAGCACGGCCCCTTCCCGGGTCTGATGCACGGTGACTTCCACCCGGCACGCGCCATCGTCAAGACCGAGATCGTCTGGCCGGAACATATCCGCAAGGCACTGGCCGAGGTCTACGGCAACCAGGACCCGCTATCGCTGACCACTTTCGTGGCCTGGAACGGCGACCGCCGCATGGAAGTGCAGAGCCCGGCGCTGACCAAGCAGCTGGATAACGGCGAAGGCACCGTGCAGTGGAGCGGTCTGGCCGGTCAAGTCAACTACAACAGCAAGTTCGACCACTACGTCTACCACTTCGACAGCGCGGGCCTGACCGCCACCGGCAAGGATGGCTCCAAGGTCGCCGTGTCGCAGATCAGCTTCGACGGCGAAAGCCAGCGTGCCTTTGACGACCTGATGCTGGGCAAGAGCGGCTTCAAGATCGCCGATATCCGCTTCGAGCCGAAGATGCCGCTGCTGCCGGCCGTGCAGATGAAGGGCTTGAACTACCAGGTGGATGCCACCGCCCAGGGCGAATACGTCGACGTGGCCGCCCGTGTTGGCCTGGATACGGTGACCGCGCAGGGCAAGAAGTACGGCCCGGCCCACTACGACATCAAGCTGACCCACCTGCATGGCCCGACGCTGGCCAAGCTGTCGCAGGCACTGACCGACATCCAGAAGCAGGACATCTCGCCCGACCAGGCCAACGGAATGATGATGGGCGCGCTGATGCAACATGGCATCCCGCTGCTCCAGCACACCCCGGAATTCCAGATCGAGCGTATCAGCATCGAGCTGCCGGAAGGCGAAGCCAAGATTACCGCTCGTGCCAAGCTGGTGAACTTCGACGGCTCCGAAATCCAGCAACCGGCCAAGCTGTTGGAAAAGGTGGATGCCGCTGTGGATATCGCCTTCCCCGAAGCCGTTGCCCGCCAACTTGCCGCCAAGGCAATGGCCACCAAGCTGGCTGCGGGTGGCGCGACCGGCGAAGGCGACATCCAGGCGCTGATCGACCAACAGATCGAAAGCCTGATCGGTCAGAACTACGTGGTACGCAGCGGCAAGCAGCTGACCACCAAGGCCGCCTTCCTGAAGGGCAAGCTGCAGGTCAACGGCCACGACGTGCCGCTGCCGATGCTGCCGGGCGCCGCCGGTGCACAGGAAGAAGAGCCGCAGGAACCGCTGCCGCAGTAATCAGCAGCTAGCAAATGAAAACGGCGACCAGATGGTCGCCGTTTTCATTTGTGGTTACCGCTTTGGCTTAACGCGGGTCTTAGCTTGGCTTGGCAGCCACCTACGCGGATGCTTGGCGTTCCATCACTGCCGCAAAAAATCCGTCCGTTCCATGCTGATGTGGGTACAGCGTGAGGTAGTCGCCCATTTCCAGCGGAATCTTCAGACCGGCCAGCAGTTCGCCCACCGGCAACAGCTTGAAGTCCGGATGCGCCGCCAGGAAGCGCTCGATCTGTTGCTGGTTTTCCTCGGGCAGCAGGCTGCAGGTCGCATAGACCAGCCGGCCTCCCACCTTCACTAGGCGCGAGGCGCTGGCCAGAATAGCCGCCTGCTTCTCCACCAGCTCGCCCACGCTCTTTTCGGACTGACGGAACTTCAGGTCCGGGTTACGGCGCAGCGTGCCCAGCCCGCTGCAAGGCGCATCCACCAACACCCGGTCGATCTTGCCGGCCAACCGCTTCACGCGGGCATCCGACTCGCTGGCGATCAGTTGCGGATGCACGTTGGACAAGCCGGAACGCGCCAACCGCGGCTTGAGGTTGCTGATCCGTTTTTCCGACACGTCGAAGGCGTACAGTCGGCCGGTCGACGCCATCAGCGCGCCCAGCAGCAGGGTCTTGCCGCCGGCGCCAGCACAAAAGTCCACCACCATCTCCTGGCGGCGCGGCGCGAGCAGCAGGCCGAGCAGCTGGCTGCCTTCGTCCTGCACTTCCACCGAACCCTTGAGGAACAGCGGATGCTTGTTGATCGCCGGCTTGCCCGCTACGCGCAGGCCAATGGGGGAATACGGCGTGGGCGTTACTTCGAACCCGGCAGCGGTCAGGGTTTTGGTGACGGCCTCGCGGTCGTCCTTCAGGGTGTTGACCCGCAGATCTAGCGGCGCCGGCTGTTGCAGGGCACGACCAAGTTTCAGGATTTCGTCCGCCGGCAGCGCGCCGTCCAGGCGGGACAGCACCCAGTCAGGCAGTTCGGCACGCGCGGCGGCCGGCACTTCGCCAGCGTCACGCGCCAGTGCCTCGGCTAGCCATTGGGTATCACGCTCGTTGAGGAAGGGCTGCAGTTCGCGTTGAGGCAGGCCACGCGTCAGGCGCAGATAGGCCAGCAGCAACTGCCGC
This sequence comes from uncultured Neisseriales bacterium, assembly GCA_966211475.1. GTDB lineage: Bacteria > Pseudomonadota > Gammaproteobacteria > Burkholderiales > Leeiaceae > Leeia. The sequence continues at coordinate 8,627 of CBIHQA010000039.1, read as the reverse complement.
GGGTTGGCACCCGGCACCTTCCAGTCCAGCCACAGCTTGTGGCGCAACACGCCGAACACATGCTCGGCAATGGCATGGCGGTCGGCCGCGCCTAGCTTGCTGTGCGCACGGAAGAAGTGGCTCAGCGCCACGTCGGCCGGATGGGTCAGCGGCAGCAGCGCTGTCAGGGCTGTCACCGTCCGGTCGAACTGAAAGGGATTCAAACTCGGTTTGCTGCTCATTTATCTCGACTCCGTACTTCATATGCACGGTATTGGTAGACGGTCTTGCCTTCGAATTCGAGGCCGGACAATTGTAGATCGCCCTTCTTGCCCTTGCTGTTGACGCCCTTGATGCGCACCGGGAAGTTCTGGTGATCCAGATCCAGCCAGATATCCCATTCGGTGCCCTTGTCCAGGTCGCGGCCAACTACGTGGGCGGTGCGGATCGAACCCGCGGGGAGTTCAATGGTTTCTTCGTTGCGGGCTTCCAGCCGCAGGCGGTAGAGCTTGTCGGCCACCACCACGCGCGCCTCGATGGGCTTGCCCGGCTCCAACACGGCCGCCATCTGGTAGGCCAGGCTCATCAGATCCTGAACATCCCCCGTCAGCGGCTCGGTTTTCGGATTTCCCGGCTCACCATAACGTACGACGCCAGCAGCGCGGTCAAACTCGGCGAAATATTTCGGATCGGGGTTACCGTCCCGCCGGTCCTGGTAGCGGAGGGGTTCGATGCCATCCGGGCCGATCCGGCCCTCGCTGATGTAGTCGAAGCTCTTGCCCATCACTCCGCCCTTCATCTTGACGGTATAACCGTCCGGGCGGATATCCCAGCGTTGCTCGAAATCGAACGAGAACCCTGCAAGCCGATATGTCGCTTTGCCGGAACGCGGAAACACATTGCTCGGCGTCTTGGGCTTGGCGGTCGGCGCCACCGGCGGCACGCTGGATGCCGGCTTTTCCGTCTTGGCAACCTGGGTCGGCGCAGACGAAGCCGGCCGTTCCTTCGGTACCGACGCAGCCTGCTCAGGATGCTTCACCGCGGAGGCCGATTTCTCTGCCAAGCGCACCGGCTCCGAAGCCGCCTTTTCGCGTGCCTTGGGTTTGCCGGCCTGCTTTGCCTTACCCACTTTCGGTGCGTTGTCCGCGTTCGGAGCAATGGAGGCCGTTGCCCCCCCCTTGGTCGGCGCGGTCTGGCCGAACTGCACCCGCTTGGTCTTGGCCAGCAACTTGGCCTTGATCACCTTGGGTTGGGAGATCAGCAGCTCCGGCATCGGCAGCACGCCGTAGGCGACGACGATCAGATGCGCCGCGGCGGAAAAGGCCAACGCGGGCCACAGCCCTTTCCACCCCATGCTGGTACTGCTCCTAATTCCGCACGTTCACCGTGCCCTGCTCGGTCACGGTGAGGCGGTCTTCTAGGAACCAGCGGACAGCTTGCGGATAGATGCGGTGTTCCTGTTGGAGGACGCGGGCAGACAGGGTCGACTCGTCGTCGCCCTGTTCCACCGGCACGGCAGCCTGGGCGACGATGGGGCCATGGTCGAGTTCGGCAGTCACGAAGTGCACCGTACAGCCATGGACCTTGACTCCCTCTTCCAGCGCGCGGCGATGAGTGTGCAGTCCGGTGAACGACGGCAGCAACGACGGATGGATGTTGAACATCCGCCCTTCATAGCGCCGCACGAAGCCCGGCGTCAGGATTCGCATGAAACCGGCCAGAATCACCAGGTCCGGCGCGAAACCGTCGATGGTTTCGGCCAGTGCGGCGTCAAAAGATTCACGGTCCGCGTAGTCGCGATGCGGAACCACTGCGGTACGGATACCGTGCGCCTCGGCGAACGCCAGGCCCTTGGCTGCCGGATCGTTGCTGATGACCGCGGCGATCTCACACGGAAGGCCGGCCTTGACCAGCGCTTCCATATTGCTGCCACGGCCGGAGATGAGGATAACGATCTTCTTCATCAAACGACCAGCGTCTGCGCCTCGCCCACCAGTTGCGGCCGGACTTGGCCAAGGCGATAGACGGTCTCGCCGGCGTCGCTGAGCATGCGCGTCGCCTCGGCAGCGTGCTCGCGACCCACCACCAGCACGAAGCCGATGCCACAGTTGAAGGTGCGATACATTTCCTGCTGTGGCACGTTGCCTTGCTGCTGCAGCCATTCGAACAGCTTGGGCATCTGCCAGCTGCCGGATTGCAGCTCGGCGGTCAGGCCTTCCGGCAGCACGCGCGGAATGTTCTCCAGCAGGCCGCCACCGGTGATGTGGGCCATGCCCTTGATCGGCACGTTCTTCAGCAGCTCCAGCACCGGCTTCACGTAGATGCGGGTCGGCGCCATGATGGCGGCGGCCAGCGTGCGGCCGTAGAAATCGGCGTCCAGGTCGGCCTTGCTGGTTTCGATGATCTTGCGGACCAGCGAGTAGCCGTTGGAATGCACGCCGTTGCTGGCGAGGCCCAGCACCACGTCGCCGTCGCAGATGGTCTTGCCGGTGATGATCTCAGACTTTTCCACCACGCCGACCGCGAAACCGGCCAGGTCGTATTCACCAGCCGGGTACATGCCCGGCATTTCAGCGGTTTCGCCACCGATCAGCGCACAGCCTGCCTGCTCGCAACCGGCGGCGATGCCCTTCACCACCTCGGTGGCGGTCGGCACGTCCAGCTTGCCGCAGGCGAAGTAGTCGAGGAAGAACAGCGGCTCGGCGCCCTGCACCAGGATGTCGTTCACGCTCATCGCCACCAGGTCGATACCGACCGTGTCGTGGCGGCTCAGCTCGAACGCCAGCTTGAGCTTGGTGCCCACGCCGTCGGTACCGGACACCAGCACCGGCTCGCGGTATTTCTTGCTGATCTCGACCAGCGCGCCGAAGCCGCCGATGCCGGTCAGCACTTCCGGGCGCATCGTGCGCTTGGCGAAGGGCTTGATGTTCTCGACCAGTTGATCGCCGGCGTCGATGTCCACACCAGCATCGCGATACGTCAGGGAAGTGCTCAAGGTTGTACTCTCTTGTATTCCGGGGGTCGGGTCCGTCACGTACCGCCCCACGGGCAATTGTGGAATAATGGCCCGTTTCACGGTAAGCGCGTGATTTTAGAGGCGAATTGTACCTGAAATGACCCCGAATCGTCCCCTGCTGCCCCCCATCGTCTGGGTCGTGCTCGCCGTTGTCGGCGTGCTGGCGCTGCTGCGGCTGATCGGGCCGGTGCTGGCGCCCTTCGTCACGGCGGCGATCCTCGCCTATATCCTGCGGCCACTGGTGGAGCGGCTGATCCGCCTACGGGTGCCGGAAACCCCCGCCGTCCTGATCGTGCTAGGCCTGGTCGCCCTGGCCTTCCTGGTGTTGCTGATGCTGCTGGTGCCGCTGTTTTACCGACAGGCGGCCGCGTTGTTCGACAAGCTGCCGGAGATCGGCAGCTGGGTGGATACCTCGCTTAGTCCCAAATTGTCCGAATGGCTGGGCACCGACGTCGATTTCGACCTGAGCCACGTGCGGGACTGGCTGAACGACAACGCCAGCCAGGTAAAAAGCGTGGCGCTGGCCGCGCTGCCTTCGCTCAAGAGCGGCACGCTGATCGTCGTCAGCTCCTTGGTCAACCTGGCACTGGTGCCGCTGGTGATGTTCTATTTCCTGCGTGACTGGCCGCGGTTGGTCGCCTTGGTGGAAAGCCTGCTACCACGCCGCATGGCGCCGAAGGTCAACGCGCTGGCCGCCGAGTTCGACCGGGTGCTGGGCGAGTTCCTGCGCGGTCAGATCTCGGTGATGCTGGTGATGGCGGCCTACTACAGCCTGGCGCTGATGGTGGTGCGCCTGCCCTTCGCGCTGTCGATCGGCGTGATTGCCGGCCTGCTGGTGTTCATTCCCTATGTGGGCATGGCCACCGGCCTGATCCTGGCCACGCTGGCAGGCGTGCTGCAGTTCGATAACCTGCCGCAGCTCATCGCAGTGTGGGTGGTGTTCGGCATCGGCCAGATCCTGGAAGGCTTCGTGGTGACGCCCTGGCTGGTTGGCGACCGCATCGGCCTGCATCCGGTGGCCGTGGTGTTCGCGCTGATGGCCTTCGGCCAGGTATTCGGCTTTGTCGGCATCCTGCTGGCGCTGCCACTTGCCGCCTGCCTGCTGGTGGCGATCCGTCATGCCCGCACTGCTTATGTCGGCAGCGCCTTCTATACCCGTTCCTAGTACCGCGACCTTGCAGCAGCTGATCCTCGATCTGTCGGCTCCGCCGGCCCCCCGCTTCGCCAACTTCGTGACCGGTGCCAACCGGGAAGCGCTGTCGGCCCTGTCGGCCTGGTCGCGCGATGCGCTGGAAGAGCGCTTCATTTACCTGTGGGGCGAAGCCGGCTGCGGCAAGACCCATCTGCTGCACGCAACCCTGGACGAGGCGGCCGAGCAGGGCTTTGAAACCCGCTTCCTGCGCGATGACCTGTTGCTGGAAGTCGAGGCTGACGCTGTCCCTCACGATGCCCGCGTGGCGGTGGATGACGTGACGCAGTTGTCGGACGCCCAGCAGATTGCCGTTTTCTACCTGTATAACCGCCTGAAGGACGGCGGCGGCGCGCTGATCGCCAGCGGCCCGCTGCCGCCCACGCAGTTGTCGCTGCGGCCGGAGCTGACCTCCCGCCTGGGCTGGGGGCTCACCTACCGGGTGTCGCCGCTGTCGGACATCGACAAGACGGCCGCGCTGCAACGCCATGCCCGTGAACGCGGCCTGATGCTGGCACCGGAGGTCTGCGATTACCTGCTGACCCACTACCGGCGCGACCTGCCCTCGCTGCTGGCGATGCTGGACGCGCTGGACCGCCTGTCACTGGCCCGAAAGCGCCCGATCACCCTGCCGCTGGTCAAAACCGTGCTGGCAGAAAATCTGTAACCACGCGATCACCTTTGCCGGAGAGCTTGCTGCCCTCCCCGTTGAACCAAGGATTTGACGATGCACCTGGTACTGTTCGACCTGGACCACACCCTGCTCAACGGCGACAGCGACGTCAGCTGGAACCGTTTCCTGATCGACAAGGGCCTGCTGGACCGCGAGACCTATCACGAGACCAACGAGCGCTTCTACGCGGACTACGCCGCCGGTCGGCTGGATATCCATGCCTACCTGAACTTCGCGCTCGATCCGCTGGCCCGCTACCCGCGTGCCCAACTGGATGCGCTGCACCGCGAATTCATGGACACCGTGATCCGGCCGATGATCACGCCACGCGCCCGTGCCGAAGCCGCACGCCACAAGGCAGATGGCCAGAAAGTGGTGATCATCACCGCGACCAACCGTTTCGTGACCGGCCCGATCGCCGCCGAACTGGGCGTCGAGCACCTGATCGCGACCGAACCGGAAGAAGTCGACGGCGTCTTCACCGGCAAGTCGTCCGGCACGCCCTGCTACCAGGACGGTAAGGTGGTGCGCCTGAATGAATGGCTGGCCGCGCAGGGCCTGAAGTGGGAAGACTTCGAGGAAACCTGGTTCTACAGCGACTCGCGTAACGATTTGCCGCTGCTGCAGCGGGTGGACCACCCGATCGCGGTGGATCCGGACCCGGTGCTGCGTGCCCACGCGGAAAACGCAGGCTGGCAGGTCATCAGCCTGCGCGCATAAGCGGCTTGCAGAGAGCCGGTGCCACCGGCCCTCCCAAACCGACTACAACCAGGTGAACCGGCAGCGGTCGAAGCCGGAGCCCCGCTCCAGCAGTTCGCCCATCCGCAGTCGCCGCGGCCCTTCAGGCATCAAGACTTCCAACACCCGGTCGGGCTGGAACTGGCCATTCGGCATCACCATGCTCTCCGCCTGCATGACGCCCGGCACATCCGGCAGCCATAGCAGCGGGAACGCCGAGTCGGAGAAGGCATTGACCCCGGTCTGACGAGCCGGATGGGCCTTGGGCACGCCGGGCACCAGTTGCACACCCAGTTCCACGCCGCTGTTTTCTAGCCATACCAGGCGTCGCACGATCCCCACCGCATCCGGAGCCCGCGCCCGGCGCACCAGGACCAACTGGTGCTGCTGCCAGCTTTCCAATGGATCCTCCAGCGTCAGGCGCAGACCGCTGGCGCTTTCGTCCAGTAGATCGGCCACCGACAGCTGTGGCAGTTGCAAGGTACGGTCCGCCCCTTCGCGGAAGGTCTCCTCACTGCGGCGCCCGAACAACATGAAATCCGCCATATTGCTGGCACGGAGTTCCTTCGGCTTCTTGTCCGGCACCTGAAGCTCGATCAGCGTCCCGGTCAACTGACTGTAGATGCGGTCCCAGGAGCCGCCGATCATCACCGCCTCTTCGGTCGCGCGCCGCGGATAGGCCCGTTCGCCCCGCTCGCTCCATTGCCGGTAGAGGTGGGTCAGCAGCGAGATACCTCCGGCAGCCACCAGCCCCTCGCCCAGGTCGAGCGTTTCCAGCGGGCCTGCATCGCGCAGCTGTTTGATGCGCTTGCCCAGGCCACCGACCAGCGCATCTCGTTCCAGAAAGCGCGGCGCGCCGGACACCACACCCGGCATCGCCGGCAGATCATCCAGCGGCAACGCCAGCGGCAGCAGTTTGCCCTCCGGCGCGGACGGCACCACCTTGGCGCGGCCGGACCAACGGGCTAGCAGCTGATCGACGAATTGATACTGCCGGACCAATAGCTGGCTGGGATTGGATAATCCCAGCAGGACCAGCCGGGCATATTCGCCTTCCGGCGTGATGTAGGGAACGTCGGAAGGCAGCAAGCCGTCTTTCGACCGCTTGTCTGCCCAGCCTTTGCCATCGACCTCGCCGTACAGCGTATGGACTTCGCTCCAGAAGCCAACAGGCGCCGGGCGAAAGGTCAAGGCATAGTGACCGAACCAGTCGCGCAGGTGATGCAGGATACGTTGCGCCGCGAAAGAACCATGCTCGGCAGCCCCCGCATCGCCTTCCATGGCGGACGCCAGAACGCGCCGGTAACCGATCACCAGCTCCCGCCACAGCAGCTCACCACGACGCTCCTGGTGTTGCAGGTCGGCCGCCAGCGGCACCGGCCGGGCGAGATAGCGGCGGGCCATCTGCTCCTGCACTAGCGACACCGGCTCGCGCAGCAACTCCAGCACCTTCAGCCGTTCCTTGGCCGGCATGCGCTGCCGGTTCAGGCGCTGCAGGGCCTGGGTCAGTTCGGTATGGGAAATCTCGACATTCAGTAGAGGCAGCTTGGCGAGCCAGTCCTTGCAGGAGCGGGCGTCGCGGACGACCAGGTCCGGATCGTCGGTTTCCTGCGGCAACGCGAAATGGGTGTCCACCGGGTCAACCTCCCTGTGAGAGATGCGCGGACAGCGCCTGCTTCAGCCTGTTGCCCAGATCCGCCGGGGCGGTCGCCACCGGTTCGCGCTTCGGCGCGGCCCAGATCGGCGCGGGAAAATGCCGGTCGTCCGCGAAGCGCGGGATCACGTGCCAGTGCACATGGGGCGTCATATTGCCGAGGCTGGCCAGATTGATTTTATGCGGATTCAGCACGTCGCGCACCGCCGATTCGGTCGCGAACACCACCTGCATCAGGCGCAGGCGGTCGGGTGCATCCAGATCGGTCATTTCGCGGATGTGCCGTTGCAGGATGACCCGGCAGAACCCCGGGTAGTCATCGTCCTTCACCAGCACCACGCGACACAAATCGTCCTGCCACAGCGGGTCGCCGCCGGGGCCATCGCACAGTTCGCAAGCCGTCATTTCCATGTCCCGATTCCTTACCGTCCCGGCCCATCACACGCATTTCGCAAGGCAAATGCTGATTGCAGGCGCTGGCCGTTATAACTGACCGAAGGGTATCACAAAGTCATAAAAAAACCGGGGCCTGAAGCCCCGGTTGTCGGTCCGATCCGACGCCTGTCAGACAACGTGCGCACGACTCGCCGCGCACCACGTCCGACCGGCCGACCCGACTACAGCAGCACCCGCTCGATCCCGCCGTGGCGGGCCTGCTCGACGTATTGCGGCATCCAGTTCTCGCCCAGGATGTGCTTGGCGATTTCGACCACGATGTAGTCGGCCTCGACCGTCGCATCCTCGCGGTAGCGCGACAGGCCCTGCAAGCAGGACGGGCAGGAGGTCAGGATCTTCACCTGCGTGTCCGCACCGGATTCCGCCCGCAGCTTGTCGGCGCCCTTGCGCATCTCTTCTTCCTTGCGGAAGCGGACCTGGGTGGCGATGTCCGGGCGGCTGGCCGCGAAGGTGCCGGATTCACCGCAGCAGCGGGCGTTCTGTTCGACCTTGCTGCCCATCAGCTCGTTCACCACCTTCATCGGCTGGTAGGTCTTGATCGGCGTGTGGCAGGGGTCGTGATACATGTAGCGCACGCCGTCCACGCCATCGAGCTTCACGCCCTTTTCCATCAGGTATTCGTGGATGTCCAGCAGCCGGCAGCCGGGGAAGATCTGCTCGAACTGGTATTTCTGCAGCTGATCCATGCAGGTGCCGCAAGACACGATCACCGTCTTGATGTCGAGGTAGTTCAGCGTGTTGGCGACGCGATGGAACAGCACCCGGTTCTCGGTGGTGATCTGCTCGCCCTTGTCGCGGTAGCCAGCCGAGGTCTGCGGATAGCCGCAGCACAGGTAGCCCGGCGGCAGCACCACCTGCGCGCCGACGTGGTACAGCATCGCCTGCGTGGCAAGCCCCACCTGACTGAACAAACGCTCCGAGC